>JBILGG010000045.1:0-7569 GCA_044351165.1 Candidatus Caenarcanales bacterium
CGGTATTGTCAAAGAGTTGCAAGGATCTCCATTTAAATATATTGTTGTGATAGCTGGATATAATCATGCACCAGGTATTAATGAAGGTCTTAAGGCTGTTGATTTTCAAGAGAGCCAATAGAATTATATAAAATTAATATTGCCTGAACTTTTTTTATCAAACCTATAATATATCTATGACTTGGCAATTTTTTGTTACTACTGGGCTTTTGATTATCAGTAATGTTTTTATGACCTTTGCTTGGTACGGGCATTTGAGGTTTAAGCAAGTCGGGATTATTAGCGTGATAGTCGTTAGCTGGCTGATTGCGTTCCTGGAATATTGTTTTCAGGTGCCGGCAAACAGACTCGGGCACTCGGTTATGTCCGCTCCGCAGTTAAAAGCACTCCAAGAGATCATCACCTTACTAGTCTTTAGTGGCTTTTCAGTTTTGTTTTTAAAAGAATCTATAAGCGTCAATCACGCTATTGGATTTGTTTTGATCATCATCGCCGCTTATTTTATTTTTCGGGGTTAGTGGTGCTCCCGGTGTGACTTGACGAGCACCGGCGCGAGCCGGGGCGATATAAAAAAATCACCAATCTCGATTGGGCGTGTGTTTTTTGCTTTTAAGTGGTGCTCCCGGTGTGACTTGACGAGCACCGGCGCAAGCCGGGGCGATATAAAAAAATCACCAATCTCGATTGGGCGTGTTTTTAGCTTATTAGTGGTGCTCCCGGTGTGACTTGAACACACGACCAATCGATTATGAGTCGACTGCTCTGACCACTGAGCTACAGGAGCTGGTTGGTTTGCCCGCCGCAGTCGTGGTGAATTTTTTCTTTCCGTTCGCGCTAACGCGCTCACAGGCCACTGAGCTACAGGAGCTGGTTGGTTTGCCCGCCGCAGTCGTGGTGAATTTTTTCTTTCCGTTCGCGCTGACGCGCTCACAGGCCACTGAGCTACAGGAGCTGGTTGGTTTGCCCGAATTTAGGCACACCAAAAAAGACTATGAAATAAAACATAGCCTTAGAGTCAATTATACTAGATTTTTTTAAGGATCCACTAAAAAATGCGACTTCGTCGATTTTTCAACCCTGAGGCAAGAAGGGATCTTGGCTCAGGGAGTGGATCCTTAATATTTTTGTTAGGCGGATTCCGCCTCAAAACTTCGTTTTTCAGCGAACCCTCGAACTGGTCTCCTTAATTTTTCTTGTCTTTGAAAATAGCATTTTCGGGCTTATAAAAATCCTTATATTGACTAAGTACCAAGCCCCCATCAAAAAAACCGAAAATCTCATTGACACAAAAAGGCTTGGGGGGGTTCATGATAAGTTAAGAAGATCAGTTCATAAATGATAAATTTATCCTATGCAAAGAATCCTCATTACCAGCGAAATGCAAGCTATTGACAAGAAATCACTGGAATCTTTTCCGGATCAAGACTTTATGAAAATTGCTGCTGAAGGGCTCGCTGAAAAAATCACAGAAATTAGCCAAGAAGTTTTTGTAAACGATATCGCTTTGTTTCCTTTTGTTACTATCATCTGCGGCAAGGGTAATAATGGCGGAGATGGTTTTAAGCTGGCTTACTTGCTTGCAAGCCAAAAATACAATCTAAAAGTTTTTAGCCTGGCGCGCCCCGAGACCCTAAAAGGAGACGCCCTAAAAGCATTCACTCAGCTCCAAGAAGCGCTCCGCAAGCCAGACAGCGACACAATCCGTTTCGTTGATCAGGCTAGCGACATTGATCATTTTACCGACTACATAAAAAGCACTCAAGAAGATAAAGAAGTTCAGCATATTCTTGTGGATGCTTTATTAGGAATAGGCATAAAAGGTGAAGCTCAAGGCTTAACAGCTGAAATGATCCGCGCCATCAATTCCCTAAAGCACGCAACTCCTTCAATCACAGTCCTAGCCTGCGATTGCCCGAGTGGTATTGATTTGGACTCTAGTCTTGCAAACAAAAACATCATCAAAGCAGATCTTACAGTAACTATGGGCTTTACCAAGCTTGCGTCTTGTTTTTATCCTGCTAAATATTTTTTTGGTCAGCAAACGACCCACGCTATGCCTTATCCTGAGCTGATTAGCAAGCAAGAGCACAAATCTAGGATTTTTAAAATCACCTACGAAGAAATCCCGAACCTGCTACCTGCTCGCAACCAAGAGGGTTCTAAGTATGATCACGGCACAGCGACAATAATCGCAGGCTCCGCCAGCATGCCTGGAGCAGGCTTCCTCACTGGGTTATCAGCTATGCGCTCAGGACTAGGATTAGTTCATCTTTATAGCGAGCCTGAAGCCAGAACAATCATCGCCAGCCAACTACCCGAAATAATTACTCATGACCTAAAAGACCTAAATCAAAAAACCATCACGGACATAACCGCCATAGGACCCGGTCTGGGACGAGATCATGACACTTTAATACGAGAATTAGTAATCAATAGCAACGAACCCATAATTCTTGATGCCGATGGTATAAATGCTTTTAAAGGTCATAGTGAGCTTCTAAAAAAGCACAAAGCTCCCTTAATCATTACTCCTCACCTAAAAGAATACTCCAGATTATTTCCTAATGATTCGCTTGAAACGCTTTTGCCAATTGAAAAAATCATACTCTTGAAGAAAAGAGCTGAAGAACTAAACGCGACTATACTCCTAAAAGGTCCTACCACAATTATCGTAGATCCTGATGGTGATTGCTTCTTAAATGATAACGGTAATTCTGCGCTAGCGACAGCCGGCTCTGGAGATGTGCTAACAGGCATTATCACCGGGATCTCAGCCCAGCTCATTCACTCTAAAAAACCTTATTACAAAAACTTACTTACCGACTCAGCGATTGCATCAAGCTACCTTCATGGTTTAGCAGGAACTCTAGCAAGCCAGTCACTGAGCGAATACTCGGTTATTGCAAGAGATATAATCCTAAACCTTCCTCAAGCTTTTGCAAAATCAGTAAGTTCTTTTTTACGAGCTTTTTCTTCTTGAGCTTCTACGTTCCATTGTTGCTCCTCTACACGTAACTCACCAAGCAAGGCTCTTGCTTGATAGAGCATATGACGAAGAACATCTTGCTCAGGTAACTCATTTTTAAAATTAAGTACTGTACCTCTTTTATCAGAAAGATAGGCTTTAACACCTTCTTCAAAAGATGCTCCTAGATAGTTTCCACCTGAAACAGTATTATAAATGCTTTGAATATCACCGACGACATCAGCTACAGAACGATTTCCAGCTGTTCTAGGAGCACCAAGGATTGCCATTTGCAATTCCATTTCCAGTTGGCCGATAATTTGTTGCTGGACATCAATCTGGCTTCGTATTTTTGCTAATTGTGTTGTTGAGTTTATTGCGGCCATTTTATTATCTCCAAAATCCCCTTCCCCGAGATACCTCTAAAAATCACATTGGAGTTAAGGCACGGTTAAGAAAAGTCATTAAAATAATCAGCAAGGCAATTATCAAGGTAAATCAAGGGTTTTTTTAACATATTTTCAGGTAAGCTTCTATAAATTCATCTAAATCACCGTCTAAAACAGCCTGAGTATCCCTAGTTTCGTGCTTAGTGCGAACATCTTTTACCCTGCCTTCGTCAAGAATATATGAGCGGATAGCATTGCCCCAAGAAGCTTGGGCCACTTGGCCCTTGAGTTCGGCCAATTTTTTTTTGTGTTCTTCTTCTTTTATCGCTAGTAACTTAGATCGGATTAATTCTAATGCTAGAGATTTGTTTTGGAGCTGACTGCGCTCTTGCATACACTTGACAACAATACCCGAAGGAATATGCTTGACTCTGACTGCCGTTTCTACTTTGTTTACATTCTGACCGCCAGCGCCGCCGGATCTCATGGTCTCAATTTCAAGATCTTTATCTTCTAGAACTATGAGTTTTTCAAGATCAGGAATTACTGGTGTCACCTCCACCCCCGCAAAACTAGTCTGCCTGCTGTCTGCAGATGATTTAAATGGTGACTTGCGCACAAGTCGATGCACACCTTTTTCAGCACTCAAATAACCATACGCAAAAGGTCCAGAGACTTTTATAGTAGCGGATTTTATTCCAGCTTCTTCGCCTACAGATTTTTCAAGAAGCTGAACTCTAAAAGATTTAAAATTCTCTGCCCATCTGGTATACATCCTTAGTAATATCTCAGCCCAATCCATCGCATCCGTACCACCCGCACCAGCATTAATAGTGAGTATCGCATCAGAATTATCATAAGGACCGGAAAGCATTTTTTGAAAATCATAGGTCCGGAATTCTTTAATTAAGCGATCATATTCAAGTTGCATTTCTTCTTGGAAGGATAGTTTTTCACTCGGCTCAAGCTCAGTCAGCATGCGCTCTAGATCAATCAAATCATTAACTCTTTTTTCCCAGTTATCGAATTTTTCTAATTCTTGTTTTTTATAGCTAAGAGACTGTGACTTTGTTTGAGCAGAGTTAGGATCATCCCAAAAACTGGGATTAGACATTTCTGATTCTAAATTTTTTATTTCGTCTTTTATGACACCTAAGTCAAAGATACTCCTTGATTGAGCTGTATCTAAGAACTAGATCTTTAAGGTTATAATTAAATTCAGGATTTAGAGTCACAAAGAGAATTGTATCATCAAACAAACCAGTATAAGACTTAATAAATATCTAGCATCTCTTGGGATCGGCTCCCGCAGAGAGATTGATGAACTCATCAAATCCGGTAAAATTTTAGTAAACAAGAAGCCCGCTGTCCTTGGTGATCAAGTCTATGAAGGCGATGTAATTAATTTTAAGAATAAAAAATACATCTGCTCAACCAATGAAAAAAAAGATTGTTTATATTTAGCTTTCTATAAGCCTAAAGGGATCGTTTCTACTTGTGATAATTCTGTTGATAACAACATCATTAGTTTTATTGAGCAAAAAGCTCACGATACTGACTCTGCCATTTTGGATGAAATTCTAAACACGCGCATCTATCCAATCGGGCGCCTGGACAAGAATTCAGAGGGTCTGATAATTTTGACAAATGATGGTAAGCTTACTAATTTACTTACTCACCCTAAATATCAGCACGAAAAAGAATATATAGTCCGCTGTCAAAAACCAATTAGCAAGAACTTTATAAGTAAGTTTTCTAATGGCGTAGAAATTGAGATCAATGATAAAGATGAAAACACTAAATTAGTACGCACTAAGCCCTGCAAAATAGTTCAAATCTCAGATTGCGAATTCCAAACCATACTTCAGCAAGGTTATAACCGCCAAATTCGCAAGATGGTGGAAAAACTGGGCAATAAAGTTACAAAACTCAAAAGAATTCGTATAGCAAATATTTCAATACAAGATAATTTAATCAATCCCTACCCCGCTAATATAATAACTGTCTTAAGACTAAAAGAAGGCGCCTTTAAAAAGCTAAAATATAGTGTGAGACTGTTTAAAAACCATGATGGATCCAGATTTTAATTTTAATTTTGCCGAGAGATTTCTAAATCGCAAATTTTTAATTCGCGTACTTACTATAATTGCAATAATTTTTATAATTTTCCCTTTAAGCCTGAGAATTATACTGCCAGTATTTAATAGAATCCTTGGCGCGCCCGATCTGAAAATCCTCGAAGATTACCATCCGATTGGAAGTATTGAAATCTATGATTACGAAGATAATTTTGTAGGTGTTTTACAAGGTAAAGAAGATCGTCAAGTAGTTAAACTCAACCAGATCTCGGATTACGCTAAGCAAGCGGTTTTGGCGGCAGAAGATAGTGACTTCTATCATCATAGTGGTTTTAGTATGACTTCTATATTACGTGCGATGGCAGCTAACCTAAAAGCCGGACGTGTGGTGCAGGGTGGAAGTACTATTTCTCAGCAAATGGTAAAAAATCTTTTTATTAAAGAAGACGAGAGATATAAAAGAACAATTTTTAGAAAAGTTTTGGAGCTTTTGATTGCTTTTGAAGTAGAAGCAAAATATCCCAAGGATAAAATTTTAGAGATCTATCTCAATCAAGTATATTTTGGAAATCTCGCTTATGGTATCGAAAGAGCTTCACAGCGCTACTTCAGCAAACCCGCTTCCAGACTAAATATCCAGGAATCTGCTTTTTTAGCGGGCTTACTTACCGCTCCTAGCTATCTTGCAAAAAACACGGATAAAGCAATTGAAAGACAGCACTATGTCCTAAAAAAAATGTTTGAGAATGGCTACATAAACAAGCAAGAGTTCGATAAAGCCATGAAAACAAAATTGCAATTTAGATACTCAAAAGGCAATCTATCTCTATATCCATATTATTTTAGTTATGTCGAGCAAGAACTCACCAAAAGATATAATCGCAGTGATCTCAAATCCCTAGGACTCAGGGTTTATACGGGTTTGGATCCTGTCGCTCAAGGTCTTGCAGAGGAAAGCCTAGATCTAGGTATCAAAAACGCTGCTAGCGGAATCAATCAGGGAGCAATTATTACTCTGGATGTGGCTACCGGTGAGATTCGCGCAGTAGTAGGCGGAGTCGGAGATTACTGGAGACACCAATTCAACAGAGCAACTAACCCGCATACTATCGGTAGTGCTATCAAGCCTTTTGTTTACCTAACAGCTTTTATGCAGGGAATTATTGACCCAAGTACTATTATTGATGATACCCCGCTCTCTATTAGAGATGATGGAAGTCCTGGTGGCTACTGGGTTCCACAAAATTTTGATGATGAGTATCATGGGCCAATAACTGCAAAAGCAGCTCTTGTTTTTTCGCGCAACGTACCAGCGGTGAGAGTCGCTCTTAAAACTGGTGTTAGGAATATCATCGAAACGGCTAGAGATGCAGGCATTAGATCGCCGATGATAAATGTTCCATCTTTTGCTTTAGGTGCTATGGCATTTAGCCCACTTGAAGTAGCAAATGCTTACTCAACAATCGCTCGAGGAGGCACTTACATAGAACCTATTTTGATCAGGAAAATTACCGATCGCAAAGGTAACGTTCTAGAAGTAAACACTCCATCGCCCAAAGGTAAATTGCCAGAAATGCACGTGGCTCAATTAGTGGGCATTTTAGAAGATGTAGTAAATTTTGGAACCGGAGCCCTTGCCAAACTGCCTGATAGAGCTGTGGCTGGGAAAACAGGAACAGCCGATGGAAGCCGTGATATTTGGTTCGTAGGATTTACTACTGACTATGTGACTGCCGTTTGGTGTGGTAATGAAAGAAACCTTGAAGTTGGCTCTAGATACGCAACTGGGGGGAGCACACCAGCTTGGGTTTGGAAAGAATATATGTCTAAGTATTATGAACTTAGACCAAAACCTCCAAGACCTTTTAGTTTTAACGTTGATTATAAATTGCTCGCAATAGATCCGCTCACGGGCTTACTTGCAACCGAGTACACTCCAAATCCAGTCTATAAGCGTTTTGCACCAGGGACAGAACCTAAGGAATCATCACCTGTTCCTGAAGTAGATGAAATTGGAGCACGCGAAAAACCACGTGAGATAACCGTTGGAGAAGCTAGTTCTAATGAGGATCGCAGATTAAGATCAGCGGCAGAAATTAAGCAAAAATCTGAAAAAACTCCAAAGCCAATGCCGAAG
>JBILGG010000059.1:0-6609 GCA_044351165.1 Candidatus Caenarcanales bacterium
CTCCGCGACTACTTCACGCATTATATGAATACTTTCAGCTTCAAGCTGGCGTAAATGGTCTAGTTTGGTCGGTTCTAGTGTTTGCATAAATAATAATCCCAGGAAATGCCCTTAATTAAGGATATCTCTCTAAAAACCCTTAATTTAAGCCCTATGAGCTTATTTTAGCACCCGGAAGGGTGGCTTTAATAATCTTTTAAGTCAAAAGCTCGATTTGAGGCTTAAAAGGCTCCCGAAGTCCTGTTTTTGCCTTCTCTAGGATAATATGCACTTCATTATTAAGCTGGATAATAGGAATTTTTTCTAGAAAACTGGACTTCCAGCCTTGGATTCTAGGTAAATTATTTTGGGCCCTTAAAAAAACTTTTTGAGCTCCAATTAAACGATCTGATTGGATCAAATACAAAACTACAACTAGCTGAATAAAGGCTTGAAAATATTTTTTTTCATCGCCGTCAAGCTCTATCCAAATTTCCTCAAGTAATTCATGAGCTTGGTAGTAATCAGCTTGATTAAAACTTATTATTGCTTGATTTAGTTTTTGCATAAGCTAGACTATTACTATGGAGCTACCCCAAAAAAACTTTATCATTTATGACGCTGATTGTGGGTTTTGCCAGAGTAGCATAAATAGACTAAAAAAAATCATCGGAGATAAAATCGCTTATGTGCCCAGGCAAGGTTTACCTGATGAGTTTTATAATATCGGACCAATAAATCAAAATGGTGCAATTCGTTTTTTTGAGCACAATAATTCCGGGCAGAATCGACCAGGGGAAGATATAATCCACGAAAATTACTTAAGCATTTATCCAGACGCTAAGATCTATTCATCTGCCCATGCGGTTTTTAGGGCTCTTAGCTATTCTGGCTGCCTAAAAATTTTCTTAGCGCTTTATTATTACTTGCCGCTTTTTAGTGTTATTAGCGAAGCTGTTTATTCTGTGGTCGCGCGCTACCGCCAAGAGCTCAGCGGGACTGGGACTTGTAAAATTTAGAAGGATATTATGCACAGCGTGTTAGCTAAAGATTTAAGCCCAAAGGAATTGTATTTTTACTTGATAGGAGGCATCGGTCCTAGACCGATAGCTTTTGTGAGCACTATATCTAATGAAGGTGTTTGTAATCTAGCTCCGTTTTCTTTTTTTAATGCTTTTAGCGCAAACCCGCCAGTGGTGATCTTTTCGCCAGCTTGCACAGCCGATCCAGAAAGACCGCAAAAAGACACTTATAATAATTTAGTCGCTAATGGTGAATGCGTGGTGCAGATGGTAAGTTATCAAATGCGCGAAAAAATGATTATCTGCGCAGAAGATTACCCATCAAACATAGATGAATTCAGCGTTTCAGGATTTACTAAAATCCCTAGTGATCTTATAAAGCCCCCTCGAGTAGCTGAATCTCCATTCCAAATGGAATGCAAGCTGATGGAGATGAAATCTCTAGGCACTAGTCCTGGAGCGGGAAACCTGGCGATCTGTGAAGTTTTAAAATTTCATATCGACCAAAATGTTTTTAAACCAGGAACAGAGCGTATCGACCCTGAGAAACTTGATTTAATCGGTCGTCATGGGGAATATTACTACACCAGAGTCAGCGGGGATGCGGTGTTTGAAATGAAAAGAGGCTAATTCAATAGATTAGAAGAACTAGAATAAACAACCTTAGAATCATAATTAATTTTTGACCATTGATTTTCTTCTAGAGCAAAAAGTTTTTTTGCAGAAAGTAAATATTCAATAAGTAATAAAAGGATTCTAAAACCTTGCTTAAAGACTTTTGCATTACTAACTTGATCCTCCTCCTTCCAGGTTAAAGGAAAAAATTTGAATTTAGATTTTATAAAACATCCATAAAAAAGCATAAACACATTAAAGGTTAGATCATTTGGAAAATAAAGATAGAAGCGAGATTTTAGATATTGAGAGTTATAGATATTTAGTCCTGCCCCCATATCTGTAATCCAGCGCCCAAGCACGATTGAGCACAAAAAATTAAGTCCAACATTACCAAGAATTCTAAACATTGGATAATTTACCAATTTTGATTTCTGGTGAAAACGAGATCCCAAAAATTGATCATAGCTTTTATACTCACCGGATTTTAAATATGTTTCAATATCCTGAATATCACCTTGATCATCACCGTGTAAAACAACGACGAAATCATAACCTTTTTCTAGAGCACGATTAAAAGCAACTTTATGCGAGCCTCCGAGATTGTAATTATCGACATTCTCAAGCAAAGTTGCCTGAGTATTAGTTATAGATTCCAGCGCTTTTTGGGCAGTTTTTAGACTCGCATCTTTACTACCGTTATCAACGACAACTATCTCAGTAAAGTAACTTTGAAGTTCTGGGTTAATTTTATTCAGTACCCGCGAAATTTGATTTTCACAGTTGTACATAGGAATAAATAACATGATTTTATCAGGCACATTTATATTGTATAACTAAATTTATTTTTCTCCAATAGACCTAAGAAGAGTACGATTTGCCTGAAAGTGCTGTTTAATGACACAATAAAGAAATCTATGCAAGCAAAAGTTTTTATTTTGGATGTTGATGGGGTTTTAAATACAGGAAAATTTTTTTATAGCGCTGAGGGAAAGGTATTCAAAGAATTTGGGGCGGATGATAATGATGCTTTAGCATTAATAGCTAATTTATTAGAAATTCGTTTTGTATCTGGTGACAAACGTGGCTTTGCGATTAATAAAAAAAGAATAGTCGATGATATGAATTATCCCTTGGATCTTGTATCGACTTTTAAGAGACTTGATTGGATAAAAGAAAAATACGACCCTGAAAATGTTATCTATATGGGGGATGGGATATTCGATTATCTTGTTTTCAAGGAGGTTGGATATAGTATTTGTCCAGCGAGCTCAGATCCTTACACCACTGATTTTGCTGACTATGTATGTAAAAGATCAGGCGGAGATCGAGCCGTCTCTGAAGCTTGCAGGCACATTCTAGAAAAATTTTTCTCAGGCTATAATCCAGATGCAATTTTAACAATTAAATCTAGTAATATTGGGCAATAAATATTTATGATCAAGGATCGCATAGAGAATTTATTAAAAGCCAGACGATGTACTCTACTAGGTGTCGGGCCAATGAGCAAAAATTGCGTCGATGCCACAATTGAACTTGCAAATGATTTTCAAACTCCCATAATGCTTATTGCTTCTCGAAGACAAATTGATTCTCAAGAATTTGGAGGAGGCTATGTCAATAATTGGACGACTGAAGATTTCTCGCAGTATGTAATTGATAATGATAAAAAAGGTTTTGTAATCTTGGCAAGAGACCACGGTGGCCCTTGGCAAAATACTCAAGAAAAAGAAAAAAAACTAAGCTTTAGAAAAGCGATGGAATCTTGTAAAAAATCCTATGAAGCTGATATTAAATCAGGATTTGAAGTAATTCATATTGATCCAAGTGAAGATATTTTTGGTAAGTCCTCAGTTGATCAAATCCTAGATAGAGTTTATGAGCTTTTAGATTTTTGCACTAGTATTTCAAAAAGACATAATAAAGATATCGCGTTTGAAATCGGCACCGAGGAGCAAAGCGGCGGCACTAATTCTAAAGAAGAACTAGAGTATGTGCTTCAAAAAGTTTTAGACTTTTGCACTAAAAACAAAATTCAAAAACCATCTTTTATTGTTATCCAAACAGGCACAAAGGTCATGGAGACAAGAAATGTAGGAACTTTTGACTGGCCTTTAAGAATAATGGGAGAGCTTCCTGCTGAAATTCAAGTCCCTCAAATGATCGAGCTTTGTAACAAATACAATATTTTCATGAAGGAACATAATACAGATTATTTATCTGATGAGGCTTTAAGTTGGCATCCCAAGTTTGGAATTCACGCCGCCAATGTCGCTCCTGAATTTGGAGTTATAGAGACTCGAAGTTTTATGCAGCTTCTTGATAGCTACAAACTTGAAGACCTAAAACAAAACTTTATTGACCTTGCTTATAAATCTCAAAAATGGGATAAGTGGCTTTTGCCAAACTCAACTACGACGATCGCAGATAAGGCTGTTATCGCTGGACATTATGTTTTTGCAAAAGAAGAATTCAAGAACATTAAGCAAGAAGCCCAGAGCAAAATTAAGGATAAAAATATAGATGATTTTCTAAAAGAGCAAATAAAAATTTCTATAATGAGATATCTAAGAGCCTTTAGATTACTGGGTTTGAGTAATATTTATTCAAATTCTCCTAAGCCAAATTTTCAGCTGGATACCCATGGAGTAAATGCATGAAACGAACTGCCACTATTGTTTTAAACAGAAATTTGCCAGATGTAACCAATAAGCTCTGCGAGCAGATTGAAGCTTACAACCATCACCTAACAGATATTTTTGTAGTAGAGAGTGGATCTGATACTGAGTCTCTATCACGCTATTGCTCTTGGCATGCTAACTGGCCCGATGCCGTAAAAGAAGGTCTAAGATACCCTCGAGGATTTAATTATGGGCTACTAAAATTATTTGAAGAAAAAAAACTACAAAACTATGATTTTTTCTTCTTGGTTTGTAATGATGTAAGTTTTTTGACACCAAATGTTGTAGAAGTTTTAGAAAACGAAATTGACAAACATCCAAGAGTGGGAATTTTATCACCGTGCTCTGAACAATGGGGCGAAAAATCTTTGATTAGTAACAGTAATGAAATGAAATATTTTTGGCATACCCAGTTCCTTGCGTGGTTTATAAGACGCGAATTTATTGAAGATCTAGTACCGTTAGAAAACCAAGATTTTTTAAATTTCTTTTTTGATGGAAATAATTATAGAGGTTACGGAGCTGACTTGGAAATTATCGCAAAAGCCTATGCTAATGACTGGGCTTGCGCTATTACACCTAAAGCTTGGCAAATTGAAGATGAGTCATTCCTAAAAACCAAAGCCGCAATAATGCATACTGATAGTTACGATGTGAATATTCAAAAGCTTATACAAGAAGGTAAGAACTGGCTTAGAAACAAATATGGTTTTAATAGTCGCTGGCTTTTACAAATGTACTCAAAAAACTTCTATGATAAATTTTTTGAGCACTATCCAGAATTAAATAAATTCAAAATCAATTAAGGAGAAATTATGCAAACGATAGAAAAACCTTGGGGCAAAGAAGAAGTAGTAGAAATAAACAATAAGTATATGGTTAAAAAATTAACTATGAAAAAAGGACACCGCTGTAGCATTCAATATCATAATCATAAAAAAGAAACTATTTATGTGCTAGAGGGACGATTAAATATTTATCTTGGAGCGGATGTTGAGAGTCTAGAAAAAAAGGTTTTTTTACCTGGAGAATCAATCACCATAAGCCCTGGCGAGGTTCATAGAATGGAAGCTGAATTTGAAGACTCAATCTATCTTGAAGCCTCTACACCAGAGATGGATGACGTCGTTAGATTAGTTGATGATTACAAACGCTGATGATAAGATGATTTTTATGGATTATTATAATCAGTTAAATACTCTTGCCCTCAGCTATTTTAACGCCTTTGCAAACAAAGACATAAATGCCCTGTCTAATTTATTAGCTGATGATGTTATTCTATTTGATCCAATTATTCAGGAGGTCAAATCAAAAAAACTTGTTTTAGAAGCCAACCAAAATATATTTGCTGGTGTTCAAAAAATTTTTTTTGAACAAACAGATATTTTTATTGATGTAGAAAAATCGGCTATCATTGGACAGTTAAAAATCAATTTTGACGGAAAAATTATAGATGTAGTAGATATTATAATCGTCAATCAAAGTCAATTAATTAGCAAGATTACTGCCTACCTTGATTCTAAGCAAGTTCAATGAAATATAAAGTTTTTATACCCTGTGCAGGGACCGGCTCTAGATTAGGTTCTATAACCAAGAACCTTCCAAAAGCGTTGGTAGAAATAGGGAACAAACCTAGCATCTCGCATATTATTGATAAATTTCCTAGCGAAATTATCATTGTTATCGCTCTTGGACACCAAGGACATCTTATTAAAGAATATTTATCTCTTGCGTATCCCTCAAGAAGTTTTGAGTTTGTTACGATAGATCCCTTTGAAGGTGCGGGCTCCGGACTAGGATTAACTACTTTATCGTGCAAGAGTTTACTTCTAACGCCTTTTATTTTTTGCTCTTGCGACACTATTGTCGACGAGATGATTCCCAATCCTGATCATAACTGGATTGGATATAGCAATCTTGAAAATTATCAAGACTACAGATCTATTGAAATTTCTAATAACCAAGTAAAATGTTTAAAAGAAAAAAATGAAAATAATCCTAATGATACTCAAAGATATCCATATATCGGATTAGCTGGAATTTATGATTATGAGCAATTTTGGCAATCGCTTGAACAAAGCTCTCGAGCGATAGAATCCGGTGAAGCAGAAGGCTTGAGAGGTTTGAGTAATATTGAAGCCCTTGAATTTTCTTGGAATGATACTGGTAATCTCACAAGTCTAAACCAAGCAAGACGAAAATTTTATGATAAAGATGGACCCAATATTCTTGAAAAACCAAGCGAGGCTATTTGGTTTACTAATAATACTGTAATCAAATTCAATCTAGATAAGGGTTTTATTGCAGACCGT
>JBILGG010000047.1:0-7241 GCA_044351165.1 Candidatus Caenarcanales bacterium
AAAGATCAAAGATCATATCACTTATTATCAAGAACATCTTGGAGCAAGTTTAGCCGCTTAACACCTGACCAGGCTCTCTGCAAGTAAGTTTAGGAATTTGTTTTTGTTGCCTTTATGCTTATGGGTGTCAGCCCATTCAGGTGCGACCAGTTCGCCAACTTTACCTTCGCCCATAAGCCGCTGTATGACTATATCTGAGCGCAAGCGTTCCAAGAATCCTACCAAGACTTTGATGTAATCCTCCATCTTTTCATAGACAGGAAGCTCGCCATTTAGATAGTCTATTTCCATGGCAGTACCTTTTAGCACACAGAGCTGGTGGATTTTAAGATCATGAATCGGTGTCTGGGAGAGCTTTTCAGCGGTCTGCCAAATCATCTCAGGGCTTTCTCCAGGCAAGCCAATAA
Source organism: Candidatus Caenarcanales bacterium (assembly GCA_044351165.1). Taxonomy (GTDB): domain Bacteria; phylum Cyanobacteriota; class Vampirovibrionia; order LMEP-6097; family LMEP-6097; genus JBEAYS01. The sequence goes on from JBILGG010000047.1 coordinate 408, forward strand.
TCACATGAGTACAAATTCTAATTAATGGATTTTGGCGGCGCGCGATTCGCTCAGCGCAATCCACAAAATCTTCGTAGCTGTGAGCGCGATTGATTTTTTCTAGAGTTTGATTGTGAGAAGTCTGAACCCCAATATCCACCCATATTTCAAGCCCGCGCTGAGTATAACTCTCAAGCAGGTCTATAACCTCCTCAGAGACACAATCTGGACGCGTCCCCACCGCCAAAACCACTACCTGAGGGTGATCTACGACTTGATCATAGAGAGACTTTAGGTAAGCGACATCAGCATAAGTATTTGTAAAAGACTGAAAATAAGCGATAAATTTATCACAGCGAAAGCGTTTGCTTTGCTTGGCGATACCATCTTCAAGCTGACGCCTGATGGTATGGGTGGCGTTCTGCGCGCCTGAGCTGGAACCATCTTCAGTACAAAAAGTACAGCCCCCGACAGATTTTGTGCCATCGATATTAGGGCAAGTAAAACCGCCTTCCAGAGTCACTCTCTGGACCCGAGAATTAAAACGAGATTTTAGGTAATCTTTTAGTGATCGGTGTTTCACGATAAATATAAGTCTACTATAATGAAGCTTAATGGCTCCATCTAATCTATTTAGCGACCTTTTAATAAAATTAATTCCTTTATATATAATGATAGTTTTTGGCTGGATCGCAGGCAAAAAACTCAATGTCCAAGCCGAAAGCATCGCACCGCTCTTGCTTTATATCGTGGTTCCAGTGGTAACTTTTAAGGGTATTTTCCTAACGGATTTAAGCGCCCAGACTTTTAGTTATCCGTTTTATTTTTTGGTAGCGGGGACTTTTATGGCGATAAGTTTTTTTTATATCGGCAAAATATTTTTGGGGTCTCGCGAGCAAGCTGGCTTGCTCTCTCTATCAGCGAGCTTGGCTAATGTGGGATATTTTGGGTTACCGCTAGTGTTTGCGATTTATGGACCGGAAGCGCTGGGCATAACAGTATTGCTAGTCTTAGGATTAGCTCTGCATGAGAGTTTTACGGCTTTTTTGATTGCGGCTCGCGGCAAGTATCAGCTAAAAGACGCTCTGCAAAAGACTCTCAGACTGCCTACAATTTATACTAGTATTCTTGCTGTACTCCTAAACCTCGCTTATAAATATTATTACCAGCCTGGAACCCTCTTAGATCCTGTGATTCAGAGCTTGCTTGATATGGCAGATAAATTCATTGGAGCATATTCGTTTTTGGGGATGTTGATGATCGGACTAGGGCTGGCAAAAATCAAAAAAGCCTATTTTGATTTTAAGTTTATCTCTCTGAGCTTGATTGCGAAGCTGGCTGTGTTTCCCGCTCTGGCAGTGAGTTTTATGTATTTAGATTCTAATTACTTGCATTTTTATTCCTCAAGAGCTCTTGAAATAATTTTTTTGATGTCGATAGTACCGATCGGCGCGAACACCATATCAATAGCCACCGAGCTTGGGCTTGATACTGACACCGCCTCAATCACTGTGCTGATCAGCACCCTAGTCGCTTTGGTTTATATTCCTTGGATTTTGAGTTTTTAAGGGGGAAACTTTCCTTAGGGGCCGCGCTTACCGTCTTGGCGGAACCGAGACCATTACTACCCCTAAGTGCTCTCACCCAAGGTGTTTCAGCTATTTATTTATTCTTTTTAAAAATATTATTTAAGCGAATTATTTAGATGTTAAGATTGAAACTTCATGACTCATATCGTAGATAGCATGCAAAATCCCTGGGTGAATCTCTTAACGATAAGAGACGGTCAGCAAAGCACCCTAGCTGAACCAGATATGATTTTTGATACTTCTAAATTCGCTAAGATTCTAGCGGCGGCTAGCACAGCGGGTTTTAGGTCTGCTGAAGTGGCTGGTGGACAAAACTTCCAATCCGCCATAAAACGCGGCTATAACCCTTTTAACTTGCTTGAATATATGGATATGATTACTCGTGACAGTGATGGCAAAAAAACCATCAATTTACAAATGCTCTTCCGGGGCGCTAATGCTCTGGGTTTTAAGCATTACCCTCCGATAATTATCGAAAAAACTCTCGAAGAGTTTAGACGCCTGGGCATTAATAAATTTAGAATTTTTGATGCACTTAACGATATCGATAATATTTATATCCCAGATTCTCTAAAAAAACCTGGCGTAGAAATTCAAGGCGCTCTTAGCTTCGGTCATTACCCAAGCCAGCCGGATAGATACACTGATGAGTACTATGTCAATTACGCTCAAAAGCTTGTTGATAAGGGATGTAATAGTATCGCGATAAAAGATATGTCAGGTCAGCTTGATGGCAAAAGAGCTAAATCGCTGGTATCCAAGCTAAAAAAACAATTCCCTGACATACCTATAGAGCTTCATATCCATTCCACTAACGAAGATAAATCTAAGCAAGCTGTTAATAGTGCAGATGAAGCCGGAATAAATGGTATTGAAACTGTAGAAGGTCCTCTCAGTAAAGGTTCTGCGCATCATGACTACGCAACATTTTCACCTCATGCTGGACAAGCATACGATGAGGTCGTAAAAGCCTGCCAAGAAACTTTTGGAGAAGTAGTTAGTAGAAGATTAGATAAACAAATCCCCCAAGACGTAAAAGAAACACTCTGTGCCATCGGAGTGCCTGGCGGTGCTATGCCATTTGTTATGGATGATTTAAAAAAATATGGAGAAATGATCGCAATAAATTCTTCTAATCATGAATTTTTTATGGAAGGATATAATCGTAATCAAGAGAAAATGTATAAGGACTCTGAGTGGACACTTAAAAAATCTATAGAACTCTTTACCAAAGAGCTTCCAAGAGTCTGCAAAGATGCTAATTACCCGCTTCTAGTAACACCTACTGCTGATATTTGTTGTAAGCAGGCTATTTTTAATCTTATACACGGAAGTAATCTAAACTCTGAGAAGCTAGAAGATCGCTACAATTTATCAGTTCTTAATAAAGGGTTCCAAAAAGCAGATATTAGATTTATCAAACTCATACTAGGTCATTATGGACAGATGAAGGAATACTCTACTAATGAAACAACTATTAATGATGTTTCTAAAGATGTTAAAAAGTTCTTTAGTAATAGGCAAAATTTAATACAGACTGTAGAAGGTCATCCCTATGAAAAAATGCTTAGTGATAAAGATGAAACCGAATGGAACGAAGCCCAGAAACAGGCGCAAGCACTAACAGATAAATATCCTATCGCCGCAAGATCATTTGCTAGCTTGGACCAGCTCACCATCATGTATGCTCTTAAACCCTCAGGCGGACTGGGTGATCCAATAGAAAAAGCTCTTGAGGCTTATATTGCGAGGAATAAAGAAGATTTATCTAAGCGAAGCGTGAGTTTTCCAATAATAGATTTTCATTTTTTATTCGAGCCATTATTTAAGCACTTAGATAATTTAGCGGTCCTTGGTAAATTACCTGATGACCCTTTTAAAATGACTCTTAAAGAATTCGGGGCTTTAGGAGAGCGGATGTATGATGTTTATTTACAGATGCCTGGGGTTGCGGAGTTAAGAGATTTTGTAAAAAATGCTAATTTGAATAAAGGGGAAGAATCATTTAAAATATTTAAAGAGTCTTCTACGTTGTTAATCAAAAACTTAAAAAGCCTAGCAGATTTTAAAAACACCAGCTTATATGATTTAGTTCTCTCTCTAAAAAAACTAGAAGCCGTATCAAGATTAGTCAATAAGACTAATCAAAGCTACAAAAACTTTTCAGAGGAATTACAAAAATCTTTTAAACAGATCGATTATTTTTTGCCAGAAGCTGTTTATAAATTTAGAGATTCCATGAATGCTAAGAAGCCCAAGAATTAGAATACTCCTAACTAAATTTGACTGCAAGAAATAAAAGCTGACCCTAGGGACCGCGCTTACGCCGTGGGGCCGCACTTACCGTCTTGGCGGAACCGAGATAATTCCACCTCACACAAAACCCCAGCATTAAGCGCAAAAATCGCTTCCAGAGTGTGTTTGGTGGGTAGAATGATAGTCAGCTGTGGTGAGTATCAATGATGAATCCAATATTATTCTGCTTGAAGATTTACGAGAACTTATTGATTCTGCACGCAAGTCTGTAGCAAAAACTGTCAATTCGACAATGACACTGCTGTATTGGCAAATAGGTAAGCGCATCTACACGGAAATACTTAAGGAGAATAGGGCTGAATATGGTAAACAAATTGTTATTAAGCTTGCTAATCAATTAACCCATGATTATGGTAAAACCTTTTCTGAGAAAAACCTTAGAAGAATGACTCAATTTGCCGAAGTTTTTCCCGAGGAACAGATTGTCGTATCAGTGATACGACAATTGAGCTGAACTCATATAATAGCGTTAATGCCACTTCAAGACCCACTAAAAAGAGATTTTTATGCTCATATGTGTCAGCTTGAAAATTGGAGCGTTCGGCAACTACGTGAGCGTATCAATTCAATGCTCTTCGAAAGAACCGCCATCGCCAAAAAACCCGCCGTGGGACCGCGCTTACCGTTTCCACAAAACCGAGATAATTCCACCACACACAAAACTCCAGCATAAAGCGCAAAAATCGCTTCCAGAGTGTGTTTGGTGGGTAGAATGATAGTCAGCTGTGGTGAGTATCAATGATGAATCCAATATTATTCTGCTTGAAGATTTACGAGAACTAATTGATTCTGCACGCAAGTCTGTAGCAAAAACTGTCAATTCGACAATGACACTGCTGTATTGGCAAATAGGTAAGCGCATCTATACAGAAATACTTAAGGAGAACAGGGCTGAATATGGTAAACAAACAATCATTAAGCTTGCTAGTCAATTAACCCATGATTATGGTAAAACCTTTTCTGAGAAAAACCTTAGAAGAATGACTCAATTTGCCGAAGTTTTTCCCGAGGAACAGATTGTCGTGACACTGTCACGACAATTGACATGGTCACACATGGTTAGATTAACAGCCATAAGTGACCATATTAAACGTGATTTTTATGTACAAATATCTCTATTGGAGAATTGGAGCGTTCGGCAACTGCGTGAGCGTATAAATTCAATGCTCTACGAAAGAACCGCCATCGCCAAAAAACCTAAAGAGCTGATAAAAAATGATCTTAAGCAGTTACAAAACGAAGATAAACTATCACCAGATCTTGTTTTTAGAGATCCTTATTTTTTGGATTTTTTGGGATTGACAAGTGAGTATTCAGAAAAGGATTTAGAATCAGCTATCCTGATAGAATTACAAAAATTCATCACTGAGCTTGGACAGGATTTTGCATTCTTAGCTCGCCAAAAGCGCATCAGCATTGATAACCGTGATTACTATATCGACCTACTCTTTTTTCATCGCAGACTAAAATCACTAGTAGTCATAGACCTTAAGCTTGGTGATTTTGAGGCTGGTTACAAAGGGCAGATGGAGCTTTACTTACGCTATCTAGAAAAGTACGAACAGGTCGAAGGCGAGAATTCTCCTATTGGTCTAATTCTGTGTGCCGGAAAAAACGCAGAGCATATAGAGCTTCTTGGGCTCGATAAGAGCAATATTAGATTAGCTGAATATCTAACTCAATTACCACCAAAAGAAATCTTACAAGCCAAGCTTCATCAATCGCTTGAAATAGCGCGTCATAGATTACACTCACAGGAGTAAGACCAAAGACCAGTAAAAGACCGCCCGTGGGGCTTAGCGCGAGTTTAGCGCGCAGTGGGGCTTGACGCGGGATTGCGCGCGAGTTTAGCGCGCGGGATTGCGCGCAGAGCTTAGCACGGGGGATTGCGCGCGGGCTCCCCGTGGGGCCGCGCTTACCGCTTGCACAAAACCGAGATAATTCCACCCGACAGCAAACCCCTGCATGAAGCGCAAAAATCTCATCAACAGAGCGTTTGGTAGTTAGAATTACGCTATGAATTTTGAGTCGTTAGTATCTTTTATTGAGCAAACTCACGAACGATTGCAACAACAAGCTATCAAAGCAGTCAATGTCTCACTAACGATTAGGAATTGGTTGATTGGTTTTTATATAGTTGAATTTGAACAAAAAGGGGAAGATCGTGCTGTTTATGGTGAGAAGCTCTTTAAAAATCTCGCCAAAAGAGTTTCCGTAAAAGGTTTAGGCGAGACCAGCTTAAAACTATCTAGGCAATTTTACACTGTTTATCCTGAGCTTAGATGCTTAGTGAATTCAAACACTAATATAAAACTACCTAATCCAATTCGTCAGTTGGCGTCTGACGAATTGGATAATAAAACTGAACTATACTATCGTAGACTTGTTGAAAAAACTTCATTTTCTCATTTTATAGAGCTCATGAGAATACAAGACCCCCTGAAACGCAGTTTTTATGAGAGTTCTGCGATAAAAGGGACTTGGTCAGTTAAGGAACTAAAGCGCCAAATCAGCACACTTGCTTATGAGCGAGTAGGTTTATCAATCAATACCGAAACTGCTCTAGAAGAAATGCAAGAAAAAATTGAACCTTCTAAACCAGTAGATGCGATTAAATCTGTTTTTTTGTTTGATTTTTTAGGATTAAAAACTGATAAATTAATTGAAGAAAAAGATCTAGAAACCAGTCTATTAAACCATTTGCAGGATTTTATTAGTGAGCTTGGTTTGGGTTTTTGTTTTGAGTATCGCCAAAAACGAATTTTGATCGATGATGAATATTTTTTTATAGACTTAGTTTTTTATCATCGTGTACTAAAATGCCATGTAGTTATAGAGCTAAAAGTAGACGCTTTTAAGCATGAGTATCTTTCTCAGTTAAACACTTATGTCGCCTATTACAACGCCGAAGTGAAGCGAGCCGATGACAATCCCGCCATCGGTATTTTAC
>JBILGG010000111.1:0-4985 GCA_044351165.1 Candidatus Caenarcanales bacterium
TTACAATAATTCAGGCAGTAAAGAATTTAGACTTTATCAGTTAGGTAATTTAGATAAAGAAGAGCTGACAACAGGCTCACTATCAGCTACAAATGCTACAAGTAGAATTGCTCAAGTACCTTCTTTTCTGGATAATGATGAGTATTTTAGGGGTCAGATTGACGAAATTAGATACTCTTCCGTGCAACGATCATCAGATTGGATGTTTAGTGAGTTTGTAAGTTTAGCATGCCCACATATATTTTATCTAGTGGATGATACAAGACCGAGTGGATACTATATATTTACTCTCACTTCAAGATCACCATTAAATAATGCCACTGATGTTACTAAAACAGGTCTGGTATTAAGTTTGACTTTTAATAGTAATGTTTATCCAAACACTGGTAATTTATATCTTAAGAGATATTCTGATGATGCAGTTATTGAGACTATTGATGTGTTAGGTAATCAAGTATCTGGTTATGGAACGAATACATTAAGCTTCAGTATTAATTCTACTTTGGCTACTGGTGTTAAATACTATGTTACCTATGATGCAAATTTAATTATTGATAGTTGCGGACAATTAACAGGTATTTTAAGTAATAAGGATACTTGGTCATTTACAAGTGCAGCACCGCCTACAGTTACAGGTCTAAGTCCAGCTGATAATGCCATAGATGTTTTACCCAGCACCAATCTGGTTATGACTTTTAGTGAGAATGTTCAAGCTGGTACAGGAAATATCACTATTAAAAAATCATCTGATAACTCTACTGTTCAAACCATATCAATTACAAATCCAGCAGTAACATTTTCAGGTAATCAAATGACGATAAATCCACCATCGGATCTTCTAGCATCTACATCTTATTATATAAATATAGCAAGTACTGCAATTAGTGATGCGACTGGAAACGCTTATACAGGCATTTCAGATTCTACGAGCTGGAATTTTACTGTAGCTGGATATCCGGATGTGTTTGCTACGGATCCACCTATTAATCAACCGGTTTATAAACTTGAAGAAGCAAAAGTTGAATTCACAAAAAATATTATTCTTACACCGGGCAGCTCAAATCTCGTTTGTCGTACAGGTTCTTATTCTGGTAGTATAGTTTATTTTACACCTCTTAGCCAAGCTGAAATAACTGCTAATCCTAGGCAAATCCAGCTTCCTTCTTTAACACAAGCGTTTTACTCGGCTCCAGGATACCCTGTGTATTGTTCAATAGAAGGATCAGCAGTAAAATCAGATGTAACAGAAGTTGAAAAGCCAACAAATTATGAATTTGAGTTTTTAATTCCTCCAACTCCTTTGCTACCTTAAAGATTCAGTAATTTTTTCTAAGCTAACATATGTCTTAGAGCTGACTCTAAATCTGGGTACGAGAATTCAAACCCAGTCTCGGTCAGTACTTTAGGCTCTACTCTGGCGCTTGAAAGCAAAAGCGCATCCGCCATCTCGCCAAGAGCCAGCTTAAGAGCTATTGCCGGTGCTGGAAATAGCGCAGGTCTAAACATTACTTTTGCTAATATCTTAGTAAATTCTGAGTTCTTGAGTGGGTTTGGCGCCACAATGTTTACAGGTCCTGAGATTTTATCAGTAGTCAAAATATGCATAAGTGCTCCAAGAACATCATCTAGAGCAATCCAGCTCATCCATTGTTTACCGTTACCAAGTATCCCGCCTCCACCAATCCAAAAAATTGGAACTAGCTTAGAAAGCGCACCAGCACGAGGATCTAGAATAATCCCAAATCTAGCGTTAGCTACTCTAATTGATTTATTCGTAAGTTTTTTTGTTTCTTCTTCCCACTTGATACAAGTATCAGCCAAAAAGTCTGATCCTGATTTAGAAGTTTCACTCAAGTTTTCATCCCCGCGACTGCCATAAAATCCAATTGCTGACGCGGATATAAAAGTGTGCGGAGGATTTTGGAGTTTATTGATTGCGTTTACTAAAAATCTTGTGCCTAAAATTCTTGAGTTAGCAATTTTTTCTTTTTGAGTTTTTGTCCATCTCTTGTTTGCGATGTTTTCGCCAGCTAGATGTATGATAGCGTCAAAACCCTCTAGTTTAGAGAGTTCTATCTCTTCTTTGTCAGGATTCCACTTAATTTCATTAGGGCTAATTGGCTCTTGTCTAACAAGCTTAAATACATTATGACCACCGCTTGCCAAAAAATCAAAAAGCGCTGATCCTACTAATCCCGATGACCCTGTAATTAATATTTTCATATGTTTTTTGTCCTTTAGTTTGTAGTGTATTTTTATGTCGTGATAAAGAGTTCTAAATCTATAATCAAAAAGTGGCTTTAGCTTAAACTTGCATACCAAGCCGCTTAGAAGAGAATCAAAAATTGGAAGTTTAAAATTTATTCGCTCAACTAGTAAAGAGCTCGTTTCATTAACAGGTTGCATAGAGTGGATATGAGTCCAATCTAGAAAAGGACCAATTAGCTGAGTATCGCTAAAAGTTTTGCCTTCAATAATATTAAAAATCTTTAGATGCCAGTCTATAAGCCCGCTTAGACGCACATGCACTTTTTCGTTTTCAGCGAGCGTCGATGGGTGGCTGATGATATTAACTTTTTCCCATGGTGGGGTAAGACGATTGATTGCTCGAGGCATTGTATGCCAGCGATAGAGAAACTCACTATCGCATGGCATTAATGCAGAGAATTCAAGCTTTTTGCTCAAGCTTGTACGCCCCATCTAGCTTGGATACCTTTTAGCATCAAAGCTTGATATACAGCTGACAAACCAACTAGTCCGTAAACTACTTTGCTCAATAATGATGTTTGACCGAAGCTCATTCCAAAAATGAACGCCACTAGATCAAAATCCATTACCGCAACTAAACCCCAATTGAGGCCGCCTACCACTAAAAGCACCGCCGCTATTACATCTACTATTTTCATAAATTATTATCTCCTTAACTATAATTTACACAGATATATTAAATAAGGCTTAGCTTGATGTTTATTTGGCAGATTCGTGTCTAAATTTGCAGATCAGCAAGGATGTTTTTAGCACCAGCGCGCGAGGCAGTTATCTGAGATGAGCGTTTACCCGTCAGAATAATATCATAAGTACCATCACCGTTAGGAATGAGATGCTCTATGTAGTTTAGGTTTACTATTGCACTTTGGCTTGCTTTATAAAAACCGTAGTTAGCAAGCTTGAGATAAAGTTTCTCGATGGTTAGGTAAGTAGGGAAATCTTCGCTTTTGGTATGAATAACTACTTGTCTTTTGTCGCGCTCGGCATAAAAAATTTCATAAGGATCGAGTAATCTTACACTACCTTCTTTATAATCTTTAACAGCAATTTTGTTAGTCTTGCCTTTTTGAGACTCAAGCAGGCTGATTTCCCGCTCGGTGACGTCGGTCTGTACGCCGATGTAATTAGTGACCTTACCATTTTCATCGTGAACTGGCGAAAGACAGAGCTCGTTATAAAACATAGTGCCATCTTTTCTGAAATTTCTTAGTATGACTTTGCAGTCCTTCCCTGATTTTAGAGCGTGGCGAATAATATCTAATTGCGGCTGATCAGTGTAGTCTCCCTGCAAAAATCTACAGTTTTTACCAATAACTTCATCTCTAGAGTAGCCAGTCATATTTTCAAAACCAGCATTTACATAGATAAGCGGATTGTCTTTTTGGGTAAAGTCGCTGATTACCACTCCGCAACTCGTCGATTCTATAGCTTTTGATTTTAAAATTTGCGCTTTTTGATCAAGCATTAAGAGGCCTTAAAATACTATTATACCCCTTTTATCTAGATTTCTAACATCTGCCAAATCACCTTGATTTATGGGGATAATTGACCTATCTTTAAGCTTGATGACCACAAAAATAGCAATTATCGGAGCAGGGGTTTCTGGAGCGGTTTTAGCTAATCAGCTCAGTAAAGCTGGTTTTGAAATTAAGCTTTTTGAAAAAGCTCGCGGCCCAGGTGGGCGCACAGCTACTCGTAAATTGACAAGTGACAACAAAACTTACTATTTAGATCACGGCGCTCAATTTATTGATGTGGTAAACCCTGAATTTAAAAATTTTATTGGTAATCTTGTCTCTAAAAAAATAGTAGAAAAATTTGATTTAATTGGCGCTGATAATGTATTCGTGCCGGTACCGAATATGAATTCACTTTGCAAATTTTTATTAAGCGAATTAAATCCAGAGGATCTTAATTACCAAGTCGAGATCGGTACAGTTAAGCGTAATCCCCAAACGGAGAATGGCGCGCAGGAGTGCGCTGGGGATGTTGGTCGCGCCGATGCCAATCTGCGCGCTAATAAAACCCAGTCAATGACAGTCTTTGATAAAAATGGAATAAGCTTAGGAGATTTTGATTGTGTTATCAGTACAGCTCCGCCTAAGCAAAGTTACCAGCTTTTTTCTGGTGTTAAAAATTATGGTTTTTTAAATACAATCAAGATGAAAGCTTTTTTTGCAGTTATGATGGTCAGTGCTCTTGATTATGATTTTGATTTTGTAGAAAAATCTTTTGAAGGTTCGCAAGCTTTGGCTTGGCTTGGCGTTAATTCTAAAAAACCTCAGCGTGATAAAACTCTTTCATTGATTATGCACACTTATCCAGAGTGGACAGAAAAGAATCTAGATCTTCCTCACGATGAGCTAATTAAGATTATCACTCATGAACTTCTGGCTTTGACCGGGTTCCATGATGCTAATCCGATTTATCTCGGGGCGCACCGTTGGCTTTATGGCCGCTGTATTAATCCTGTCGGGCAAGATTTTTTTGTGGACCAGGAAAATAAGCTGGCTCTTTGCGGTGATTATTTTCTGGGGGATAATATCGAGTCGGCTTTTTTGAGTGCCAAGAGGCTGGCTGATTGGTTTATAAAGTAGTAAAATCAACTTATGCCTCTTCTTGCACAAATTTGCATTCCGCTTTTTTCTATAATTCTTTTGCCGTTAAAAAAAATCAATCGATTAGTTTTTTATTCATTAATAGTAGGTCTTGGACTT
>JBILGG010000048.1:0-7162 GCA_044351165.1 Candidatus Caenarcanales bacterium
AATGCCTGGTGATAATATCGAGATGACTGTAGAGCTTATCTCTCCTATCGCTATTGAAGAAGGTATGAGATTTGCGATCCGTGAAGGCGGTAAAACCGTAGGCGCGGGTGTTGTAGCTTCTATTATTGAATAAGCCACAATTCGTATTATCAAACCCTATAGTGCCACTATAGGGTTTCAAAAAGCCCCGAAAATCGGGGCTTTTTTTTTGGATTTAAGGGCTGAGACTCCGGACTAAGCTAATCCTTTATATTATTTTTCTCTTTATCCTGGCGAGAATTAGCTATAATTATTAATCCGTATGGCAGTAAAATCTAGAAAAAAACAACAAAACCGCATCCGCATCAAGCTTAAGAGCTATGATTCAGCTAATTTGGATGCATCAGCGAAGCAGATCGTCGAAGCGGCCGAGAGAACTGGCGCAAGAATTTGCGGACCTATTCCTCTTCCTAACAATGTTCGCCGTTACTGCGTTCTAAGATCACCGCACGTAGATAAAAAATCTCGCGAACACTTCCAGATTAAGACCCACTCTAGATTAATAGATCTTCTTGATCCTACTCACGAAACAACAGTGGCGCTAAAAGATTTAGATCTTCCAGCTGGTGTTGATATTTCTGTAAAAGTTTAATCCCTATTCAACCAATTTATCTCTTTATTAGCCCTAAACCAGGTTATTTGTCTTTTGGCGTAGTTCCGGGTGTTTTTTTGGATAAGGCTAATTGCCTGCTCTAGGCTCAAAGTGCCGCGAAGATAATCAGAAATTTCTTTATAGCCAATAGTAGAGTTGAGAGTTTGGGTAGGTCCGTATTTTTGGATAAGAGCCTCTACCTCGGGCACTAGCCCCTGTTCTATCATAGCTAAAACCCTCTTATCAATTAGGTCGTAAAGCTGGGTGCGATTAGAATAATTTAGTCCGATATAGCAAGCTGGATAGCGCGGGCTGGAAGCGGTTAAGCGACTGAGTTTGAGGGGCTTGCCGGTCTGAGTGATGATCTCAAGGGCTCTAATAATTCTGATTTTGTTTTTGGTGTCGATAAGATCTTGCGCCTCTGGATCGAGCTGATGGAGCTGATCTTGGAGCTCAGCGAGATCAAGCCCAGAAAGCTTTTCTCTTAAGCCAGCAGAGGGACTGATGGGGGGCATTAATAAATTATCCAAGGCAGATTTTATATATAGCCCTGTACCGCCCACTACCAGTGCTTTTAATCTAGAGGCGGCTGGCTCAAGCCCCATGACCACTTTATCAAAATCTTGCTGAAACTCGCCTGCTGAATAGGTTTCACTCGGGTTTTTCAGGTCGACTAAATAATGCTTGGCTCTACTTAGCTCCTCAAGACTCGGTTTGGCGGTGCCGATATTCATCTCACAAAAAATCAATCGGCTATCAGCGTTTATAATTGGGACTTGGAAAATTTCAGCTAATTCCAGAGCAAGAGCGGTTTTGCCCGTGCAAGTAGGACCCAAGATAACCGCAAACTCAGCTGGGTTGGCTTGGATAATATTTTTTGCTAATTGAGCTAAGTTTTCGGGCATAAAAGCTATATAAGGCTTAAGTTACAATAAAGTTAGGCACGATGAAAAAAGTTAACAAAACCAATAATAACTCTTTAATCCTGATAATTCTAGTTGCCTGCCTCGGGATTTGTTCGCTGACGGCTTTAGTAAGTATTAGATCTTGGTATAAGCCCAGTATCGAAGTTAATGATATCAGTCCCGTGAATATAATTCTGGATTTGGATGTCGAAGTCGAGGATAGCGCCAGCACCGCCCTAAAAAAAGAACAGGCTCGCGTCGATGCTATCAAAAACGTCAGCAGGGATATTCTAACTGTCGATGATAAAGCAGTCAGCGCCAGCCTGGAACAGCTCAAAATCATTATTCAAGCGGCTCGCGAAGAGATTAATTCTCGCAAGCAAAAACTCGCCCCGCTAAACCCTAGGATCAGTATCGAATCTCAAGAATACTTCCTAAATTTATCCGACGATAGCTTTAAGCAATTAATTTTAGCTTCTGATTTTAGTAAGGTGATTAGTAATTCTTCTGTCTGGGAGCCAGTCGGTGACAGGGATTTAGCTAGAAGTGAGATTTTCAAACTAACTAATCTAGAGCGTAAATATTTCCTTGAAAAAATAGAAATTTTCCGCACCCAAAGAAAAAAATCAGCCGAAATCAAAAAAGCTCTGGGACGGGATTTTATCGATAATATGAGGCAAGTAGATTATGAATCTATCTTCACTAAAAGCTTCGCTGTCCAAAAAAAACTTCTTGACTTCGGAATAGTTAGAGGCATGCCCAGAACCAAAATCCATGAGCGCATCAAGATGCTTTTCCCCGAGCTTACTTATATAGACCGGGTTTTAGTAGAAAAACTCATCGACTTATCCACTCTGCCGAATTTTCAGATCGACTGGGAAAAAGTTAGTGCTCTTGAAAAAGAAGCAGTGAATAATGTTCAGCCCGTAAAAGTCAAGCTCAAAAAAGGCGCGCAACTCGCTTATAAAGGCAAGGTCGTGGACGAGCAAAATTTTCACTACCTAAAACAGCTTAATTTATTACAAGCCAAAACCGATTGGAATGAGATACTAAATAATTTTTATTTGATAACGCTAATTGTTTTGTGTGTGGGATTCTTTGTATCCTTCCGACCTAGCCGCACTTATTCTGTTCAAGAAGTGATATTGGTTTTTTTGGTTTCGATAGTGATTACGGCTATCAGCTCCGGTCTGGCTGTGTGGGATGTCGATAAACTTGCTCTCGCTCCGCTTGCTACTGTATCGATCTTACTGACTGTGTTTTATTTGCCGGGCATGTCAGCTCTTGCTCTCTCGGCGATCGCTTTTTTTATGATCAAAAGTATGGATGGAAATTTTTGGCAAATTTTACCTCAATACATAGGGTCTTTGTATGCAATATTTTTGGTACGCAAAGCTCATCAAAGACAGGATCTAGCTAATGCCGGCACTCAAGTAGCTTTGACTCAGGTCATTGCTTTTTTGATAACTATCATGATTGCTGTCGAGGATTTTAAAGTATCTTCTGTAATAATTATCGCTTGCTTATATGCATTGGGAGCGATCGCATCAGGTTTTATTGCGCTTGCTACTTTACCGTATCTGGAATCTTGGCTGGGCTTACTTACTACTTTTAAGCTAGCAGAGCTTTCTAATCCTAACCAAACTTTACTAAAACGCTTACGGGAAGAGGCTCCTGGCACATACCAACACTCACTAAATGTTTCTAGATTATCAGAAGAAGCTTCTAATTTACTGGGTCTTAATACCGAACTTATTAGAGTGGGATTGCTTTATCACGATATCGGTAAAATGCACGCACCAGAGTATTTCGTAGAAAACAATCTCGGCAAACCCAATCCCCATACGACTTTAGACGATCCCAAAAAATCAGCAGAAATTATTATCGCTCACGTAACAGAAGGAATTAAGCTTGCCAAAAAATATAATCTGCCAAAAGCCGTAGCTGATTTTATCCCTATGCATCAGGGCACCACAATTACAAATTATTTTTTCCACAAAGCCTCAGAAAAATATGGCGATCGCAATATTAATGCTAATGATTATCGTTACCCGGGCCCGCGCCCTAACTCAAAAGAAACTGGGGTAGCTATGTTAGCAGACAGTTCGGAAGCGGCCTTAAGAAGTATCAATGACCTGGCTAGTGAGGAAAAAGCTCGAGAATTAATTAACCGAATAGTAAAAGCTCGGATTGACGAGGGCGAACTAGCCGAAACTGGGCTGAGTAATAATGAACTTAATAAGATCATAAATGCTTTTATAGAAGCCTGGAAAAGCATTAATCACGCCAGAATTAAGTATCCTGAAGCCAAAATTGAAAATTAAAAAAAACTCATATATTGCCAATCAACCACTTGTCTCGTAAAGCGTTAATATGTTATAGTATTAATATGCTTAGTATTCAATTAAAAAGGTGAAAAAATGAAAAATAAATTTATAAAGGTAATAACTTTGGTTTTGGCCATTATTACAAACATTAACTTAAAAGCTATTGCAGGACCTGATGTGGATCCTACAACTGGAGCTACGGTGGGTGGTGGTATATTAGCACTTTGCCAGCCTACAGAAAATAAAGCGTGCGTTTTTCTCGATGTAGATACTATTACAGTTCGTATAAAAACAGCTGGAGTAACAAATGAGTACTTATACAATGTTTCTACTTGCCAAGAAGACTGGAGAGGAAATAAACTTTGTACTTCAAACAATCTCTCAATAACAGCTGATAATATTCAAGTTGTTAATCGCAATAGAGATGAATATACCTTTGGTAAGGATCAAGTCTATGTAAACTTACTTGGACGCGATGAAAAAGTAGTAGTAAACGGGCAAATGGTACCTCAAGCATTCCATCTAAACATTGGACAGGGAAGAGTCGGCTCTACCGATACTATGTTTAGTTTAAGTTTCCCAGACAATACTCTAGGTTTTACTAGTACCACCTCAAGAAGAACTGGTGTAGAATATTTCATCTCTAGCAACACGCCTTATAGAAGATATACAACAAGTCCTGTTCCTAGAGCTAATCTTATTCAGAAGCTATCTGTTGAAATTGATTCAAGAAACCTACCTAATGTTCAAAGTTTTACTTTTGACATTGGCACAATTATCCTAAAGGTTAATCACCAAAATCCTCTTGATCTAGATCTTGGTAACGTTAATAATGGTAGAGGTCCTGCTGGTTCAACGCCTGCAAATAATCCTAATCCCAATCCAAATAGTGGAACATTTGAAATGGACGCTGATGGTGATAAATTCGTATTCCGCTCAACAGTACCAGCTACAATTGCTCAGATTCGTGCGATCCTTGCTGGCACTAGTGCTACGAATATAAATAACGCTCATATTGAAGGAGAAATAGTCGCTGGTACTCAGCCATACAATCCTAATTGGGCTTTCCATCTAAAAGAAACTACTATAGCTGTGTTTACTGGTACAGAATATAGTTGTGATGGCTCTGCTAAAGTTATCAATAGAAATCTTCCTAACATTGGTAGTGCAAATTTCTTTTTTGATAGAACATGGTGTCCTAATACATCTAAACTGATTAGAGAAATATTCTAATAAACTCTAATATTAAAATCCCTAAAAGCGCTCTGGAATTGGTCTAGAGCGCTTTTTTTATTGGTATAAACAGTAATGCTATAATGGTTTTTATGTGCGGGATAGTGGGCTATACCGGCTTTAAGCCAGCAAAAGATATTTTGATAGAGGGTCTAAAATCTCTAGAATATAGAGGTTATGATTCATCTGGACTGGCTCTGATGGGATCCAATGGCAAAATTTCGGTAGTGAAATCCGTAGGTAAAATTTCTCAGCTTGAAGCTAAAATAAATGAATTTATCAAAACCCCTCTTCATGCCGGATCAGCATCGACACCAGCTGAAAATATTTTTGGCGAAAATTTAGAGCATGGGACCTGCGGAATAGGACACACTCGCTGGGCGACTCACGGTAAACCCTCTGATATAAATTCTCACCCCCACCAAGATAGTAGCGGTGATGTGGCACTGGTGCATAATGGCATCATCAAAAACTATTACCAGCTCAAGCAAGAACTGATAGGGCAAGGTGAAAATTTTATTAGCGAAACTGATACAGAAGTGATAGTCAGATTATTTTCCAGAATCAAAAAAACTCAACCTGATGATATTCAAGCCCTCATTGAGACTATAAAAAGACTAGAGGGAAGTTACGCCATCGCTTTAGTACTCAAAAATAAAAATACTATTCTTGCCGCCAAAAACCAGTCCCCATTAGTGATTGGCATCGGTGAAAATGAAAACTACATAGCTAGTGATAGCTCGACCGTCTTGCAGTTCACCGATAAAATCCTCAGATTAAAAGATCTTCAGATCGCGATGATTAGCCCTAACGATGTGAGTATTTTTGATCTTGATTATAATAAACAAAAAAACGAAATTAATCAGTGCCAGCAAGTTTCTTCCATACTAAATAAAGGCCCTTATAAGCACTTCTTACTTAAGGAGATCCACGAACAAGCAGGCACCATATCTCGCATGCTGAGCGGGTTTGAGACAGCGTTTAAAAATATAAATATAGACTTCAAAGCTCTCACCAGAATCACTTTTACTGCTTGTGGCTCGGCTTACCACTCTGCTCTAATTGGCAAGTACCTTATCGAAACCTGGGCACGCATACCGGTGGAAGTCGCCTTGGCTAGTGAGTTTTGTAGTTCGGTTCCAGTATTAGATGCTAAGCATTTGGTGATCGGCGTGAGTCAATCTGGCGAAACCGCTGACACACTTTCGGCCGTCAAACTCGCTCAGGATAATGGTTCTATGACTATGGCGATCACTAACAAGCAGGATTCTGCACTCTATGAAATGTGTTATCCCAATACCTATGTAACGCCCGCAGGGATCGAAGTCTCGGTAGCTTCTACTAAAGCTTTTACTTCACAGGTCATGGCACTTTATATGCTTGCCTGCCATATCAGAGAAACCCGTCTAGGACTGGATTCCAGTGACATCAAAAAAGAACTTCACGAACTACCCTTAATAATTGATCAAGTAGTCGAGCGTGAAGATATCTACAGGAATCAGTTTTTGAAATACGCTAATTATAGAGACTTTTTGTTTTTGAGCAGAGGCATTAATTACCCTATCGCTCTTGAAGGCGCACTTAAGCTAAAAGAACTTAGTTATATCCACGCGACTGGCTACCCAAGCGGCGAGATGAAACACGGTCCTATCGCGATTTTAGATAGCAAAGTTCCCGTCCTCAATATTGCAATAAACGGACCCAGTGAGATCGAACAAAATATTTACAAAAAAACTCTTAGCAACGCTGAAGAAGCTAAGGCACGACTCTCGCCATCTCTTGTCGTAGCCTGCGACTCAAACGCTGACGTGCAGGGGCTTTTTGATGAGGTAATTTATATACCGGACATAAAACAAATCTATAGCCCAATCATAGCCTGTATCCCGCTTCAATACTTAGCATATTTTATAGCTGAAGAGCTGGGCAAGGACGTCGATCAACCGCGCAACCTCGCTAAATCAGTAACGGTAGAATAAATACAGAGTTATTTTTTATCGGGTACGGTATTAGTTTTATCGGATTTATAAACATCAGAAAGAGTTTTAAAAGAGCCTAAAGTGTTTTTT
>JBILGG010000049.1:0-7159 GCA_044351165.1 Candidatus Caenarcanales bacterium
TAATCTTTCAAGACAGCTTTGGAAAAGTTTTTAAAGATATTGGCATTGATTTAGAGAAAGATAGATTCTACTTTTTGACAGATCGCTTTAGTCCAGATAGTGCCCTTGGAGGTACTACACTTGCGGGAGGGAATATTTTTATTAATAATAACTCTGTAAATAATGACGAGATGAAAATGGCTCTAATTTTAGGAAATGAGATGTCTCATAAAGTTTACTATGACTATAAGCAATCACTAATAAATGAAAACTTAAAGGACCTAAATGTTTTTTCGCATATTGCGATGAAATTAAAACTTAATTCAGAGTTGGATGATGTTTTTTCGAATTTCGTTCCAGGAGCAAATTTTGGTAAACCAATTTCTGAGATACAAGCAAATGAGTTTGTGTCTGATTCAATAAGTATCAATATTGGTGGAAAAACTGATATTGAAAGATTAGCGAACCTATCTTCTGGTAGACAAGCTACAGATCCTAAAAACAATCCTGATCAGGGTTATGACTATACTCTCAAGTTTGCAAGAGAAAAAATTTCAGATATTTTAATTAGCAAAGGATACACAACTGAAGAAATTCAAAATTTTTTTGATGACATAAAAGATCGAAAGAAAAATAGCGAAGAGTTATTTGCAGATTATGGTTTTAATGCAGATGATACTAGTTCGTTACAAAATAGCTATATCACAGAAGCTCAAAGAATCCTAGCTCATCTTAAGGAAAATTTACCTAAGCATATTATTGCTATGCGTGAAAAGAATGAAAATATTAAAAAGAATGAAAATATTGAAGATATAATTAAGTAATATCAGGTTAGATTTAATTGGTAACTGGATTGTATTTTTCACCATGCCCTTTAGTTTTTTAGCGGTTCTATCGGAAACCATGAAGAGTAGATTCCAATTAGCATGTTATTATTAAGTTTCTTATGATATTCAATTTGGAATTGGCTAAAAAACATTTATGTGAACATCCGATGCAATTCCATGTGGCCGTCGCAAAGGGTTTTAAAAAACCTCAAAATTCAAATTCCTGCCCTTATGCTAGTGAAGCCAAAGCCAATTATTTCGAAAAAGTTGAAAAGGAGTTATTATCTTCCGAAAAACTGGAGTTTTTTCGGGAGCTAACAAGTGGAGAATTAAAGGTGTTGGATGGTAAAAAACTTGATGATTATGGATTTACTGTAGGTAAAGATAGAGAAATGCAATCATCGTTTGGCAAAAAACAAAAAATAATGGATCTTTTGGAATCTTTTGACAAAGAAATTCGTTCTTTTTTGCTTAAAAATTTTATAGACCCCTTAGAAAAAACTTTTAGAGAATCTAAAAAATTGATTCACGATTCGATGAAAAAAATTTATATACCAGAAAAAATAGGTGAAGAATTAAGTGAAGAATTAAGTTTACAACTTTTCATTGATAGAATTCGAGACGCCACTTTAAACGCTTCTTCTCAGTTTATGGCTTTACTTTATTTAGTTATTCAAAAAACTAGAAAGCAAAAACTTAATCAAGCTAATTTTTTAAAGGCAATTACAAACAATCTAAATCTTTTACAACAATGGGCTCGAATGCATGAGTCCCATTTTCATTTTCTAAGAGACTATGCTCTGCCTAATGAAGATGAAATGCTTAAAAGAGTTTACAAATATGGCAAAGGGAAAGAATTAGAAGAAAAATTATCGAGTTACGCTAATCAGCATTCAGCACCAGCCTTTGAGATATATTATGAAGATGCATTTGATCTGATTCAAAGTCCAGATGGAGCACAATATGGACTACAATTAGTTAATAATGAGAGAGCTTTGGAGAAATTGGATCAAGTTTTTCAAGCTAATCCTTTAGACATTCGAATAAAACGAGATTTAAAATTGTTATCCAATACTGAAGCTCACGGATGTCCTGCTCTAAGAATCAAATTTGGTGATGTTAATTTTGTTGATTATATCAATAAGTGGTTAGTTAATGTTGTAGAAAATAAATTACTCCCTCATTTAACTAAATTAGGAGCTATTTCAAAACGCTGATTACAATCTTCAGCTAATTTAATTTAAAGTAATAAAAAAAATAAAGGCTCATGAGTTGTATCAATTGCAACCAATACCTTATGAGTCAGTACAAACGTCTTACCCTAGAAAACCGCCAAAATATCGAAAAAATGCTGTATCTTGATCCTTTTTAGCGATGAATTTCAGAACAAAACCAGTTGGGTGGTTAGTATTTGAGATTTATTTTTTTGGTAATACACAAATATTGTTAATCAAAATCTCTCAGTATTTCAAAAATACTAGACCAGTGGCTAGCTATCACTGACTGAGTCAAGGGGATTGGTTTTTTGGTATTGCAAATGACTCTAGCTTGAGTAGCTGGTAAAAGTTTACTCACTTTTTCTAATCCTGAGGCGTGATTTTTGTTAGGACTCATTGTGGTTTTTATTTCGAGAAGCAAATACTGGCATTTATGTTCTATCACAAGATCTACTTCAACGCCCTGACTATCGCGCAAATGATACAGAGGAGGTTTAGTCCCTCTGTTACAAAAATATTTATAGATCTCAGCTACTACGAAATTCTCAAATAGAGCTCCAGCCATAGGACCGTTTTGGATTATTTCGGGTGTGGTATTCCCAGATAGATAGCTTACTAGACCAGTATCTAAAAAATATAACTTGGGGCTTTTGACAATTCGTTTTCCTAAGTTTTTGTAATAGGGCTGTAACAAAAAAATTATTTGACTGCGCTCAAGCAAGCTAATCCAAGATTGAATGGTTGGAATGCTCACTCCAAGCTCTTTTGCCATATCTTGATAAATCAATTCCTGTGAACATCTGGTTGCTAGTAGCTTTATAAAACGATCATAAGTCCCAAGATGTTCTTTTTTGAGATTGTCGCGAATATCTTTGTTTAGAAGGGATTCAATATATGCAGAGTACCAGAGCTTAGGCTTTAAGTTTTTTTCTGCAACTAATTCTGGATATAGACCATTTAAAGAATATTGTATCCAGGTAGATATTCTCTTCTTGCTTAATTCTTCGATCGCTATTGGAGTCAAAGTCGCTATCCCAAGCCGCCCAGCAAGGCTTTCGTGAATATCTGCAACCAAACTAAATTCTTGAGAGCCAGTGAGAATATATTGTCCTTTCTTTTTTCTATTATTATCAATTTCGATTTTGATGTATGAAAGTAAATCAGGTGCGTTTTGAATTTCATCAATTATCACCGGTGTTTTATAAAAATCAAGGAATGCTTTTGGGTCTTCTTGCGCCAGATCTCTTGCCTGCAAATCATCCAGGGTGACATAGGTATAGTCAGGGAAAATTTTTGTAAGAAGTGTTGACTTACCAGTTTGGCGGGCCCCAGAGAGCAGTACGGCAGGGAATTGCTTCACTAATTTTTGGATAAAAGGAGTTAGAAGCCTTTTAATGTACATAGATTCATTATACCATATTTAAGTAAGACTTAAAAATAGTATAAATTGTGGAAGTGGTGAGTTTCTGGTTTGCCAACAATTTCTTCTGGACGACGGGGTTCGGGTTAATTAAGATGTTTATGATCTACAAGTGAAGTCAGCACAAAATCTAAAATATAAATCATATCAAAGGAAATCTTTAAAAATCTGCAGTATAGCCATTTTGAATTCTCCAAATGCGATATTCATTTAAATCTTTATTGTGTTTCTCTTTGTTGCAAAAGGTACAAGATAAAACAATGTTTTTTTAACATCGGCTCCACCTCTTGATATCGGCAGGATATGATCTAAATCCATTTCATTGCCTAAGAGCGTGCTCTTACAATAGAAACAACTATTTTTTTGTATTTGCATTAGTTCAAGTTTTAAATTATACTTATCATAATCTTTAATTTTAGAACTTTTATTTTCTAAGTCTTTTCTTTTTTTCAATCTGTTCTTAACTAATTGGGGGTTAGCTTCAGAATGTTTTTTGACACTTTCTTTCATGCAATCCCTACATACATGACGAAAATTCTTTTTTGTTGTGTGCCCAAAAAAAGATTTATTTAGTGGATATTCTTTAAAACATTTTTTACATTTCCTAAGAGAAGAAATTTTTGATTTATTAGCAGGTTTCTTAGGTGTACTCTCTTTAACCGAGTCATAACCATAATTTATTTTTACTGCAGTATCTTGAGCTTTTTTTTGATAAAAATCATTCCTTGAATAAAGCTCTCGTTTTTGTGGGTCTTTTAATACTTCATAAGCTTCGCAAAGCTTCCTAAAAAGCTCTTCATCACCAGTCTTGGGATTATCTGGGTGATATTTTTTGGCAGCTTTTTTGTAGCCAGATTTGATTTCTTTTTCATCAGCATTTTTGCTGACACATAATAATTCAAAAAAATCGTCAGTATTGTTAACCATAGAAAAATTGTACCGCGCTTACCGATTCCATAAAACCGAAATAATTGCCTAAGCTTGGCGCTTTTGACATTCCAAAGAATAATTCATTTACCTAACAATATTAAGCCCTAATTGTAATATTGTTACAATTAGTTTTGGGGTTTTTGAGCGATTTTTGTTGTGGGAGCTTAATCTAATTGTAATATTGTTACAATTAGATATAGGGTTTGGAATCGTGTAAAGTCTTGGAGGTGCATCTAACCAAAGAGTGCTATTGCATGTATTAAAAAAGACGAAGATCTGTAAAACCGTAAGGTTTTACACTAAAAAGAATTAACCCTCGACCCCCTGCGTGCAGGAGGTGCATCTAACCAAAGAGTGCTATTGCATGTATTAAAAAAAGGCTCTACCTCATAGAAAGGAAATTCTGGGAACCAAATAATAAGTGAAACTCTCTTAGATATT
This sequence comes from Candidatus Caenarcanales bacterium, assembly GCA_044351165.1. GTDB lineage: Bacteria > Cyanobacteriota > Vampirovibrionia > LMEP-6097 > LMEP-6097 > JBEAYS01. The sequence continues at coordinate 4,815 of JBILGG010000049.1, forward strand.
GTGTTTCAGCAATAAAAAGGAGTTTCACTTATGAGAAATAGTAATGTAAATTTGATTAATTTACCAGGGTATCGTTGTTTAAAAACTGATATTTTCAGGAATAAACTTGTATTCCATATTAAGCTTGGCTACAAATATTCCAATTGTAATAAATGTTCTGCTGAGTCTAAAACTGTTTATGAGAAGAAAACTAGAACTATTCAACACTCTACCTGGAATACCAAAACCACTTGGCTTAAAGTGCTTCAAAGAAGGTTCAAGTGTCAGTCATGTGGTGCTAGATTTTGGGAAAGGTTACCTGGTGTTCTTCCTTACTTCAGAAGAACTGAACAGCTTAGAGAGCAAGTTGCCGCCGCTGCTCTTCATGGACACGATAACAAAAAAGTTGCCTTTAATCATAAAGTTGGACAAGCCACTGTCCAAAGAGACGTTGATAGGTTCACTTTCCTCAGAAACCAAGAAAAAAAATCCAATATTTGTCCTGTAGTTTTAGGGATTGATGAACACTTCTTTACTAAGAAAAAAGGCTATGCGACTACCTTCTGTGATCTTAGAAGGCATAAAGTCTTTGATGTTGTTCTAGGTAGATCAGAAAAGGCTCTTGATGCATATTTGAACAGGTTGAACCATAAGGATAGATGTAAAGTCATTTGCATTGATTTATCAAATTCATATCGTTCAATTATCAGAAAGCATTTCCCTAAATCCAAGATTGTTACCGATAGATTTCATGTTGTTAGGCTCGTTAATCATCATTTCTATGAGCTTTGGAAGCTTCTAGATCCCTCTAAAAGAAAAGATAGAGCCTTGACCTCATTGTTTAGAAGAAAGCCTTGTAATTTAGATTACAAGCAGTCTAGAAATTTAGATCAATATCTAAATTCTGTGCCTGGTTTAAAAGCTGCTTATGATTTTAGAAATCAAATACATGATTTACTAAGCTTGAAAACTCTTAATCATCAATCTGTTAAGCCGGCTATTAGATGGTTTCTGGGAGTTATTGACCAACTCAAAGCTTCTCCTTTTCCTTCAATGCAGACACTAGCTACAACCTTAGAAAGCTGGCAAGAAGAAATAATTAGAATGTTTAGATTCAGTAAAAACAATGCCATCACAGAGGGATTTCACAACAAGATGGAGCTCATTGCTAGAAGAGCTTATGGATTTAGAAATTTCAATAATTACAGACAAAGGGTTTTGCTACAATGTGCGTGAAGATATCTAGGAGAATTTCACTCCTGTTTTTTCCTTTTCTTGGTGTACAACCAATTTCAATAATTACAGACAAAGGGTTTTGCTACAATGTGCGTGAAGATATCTAGGAGAATTTCACTCCTGTTTTTTCCTTTTCTTGGTGTACAACCTAAAAAAATGGCGGAGACGAAGGGACTTGAACCCTCGACCCCCTGCGTGACAGACAGGTGCTCTAACCAACTGAGCTACGCCTCCGCGATCAAAACTAAATCAGGACTAGTGCCAAAAAACAGCTTTGCGTATAGAATATTAGCATAAGATTTTCTCTTATGAGCTTAAGATGCTAAGAAAAAGGCTATTTTTAATCTTAAACAAAACTTTGGCGCTATTTGTCTTAGCGAATTTGAGTATTTTTAGCCCCCAAATGGTGCAAGCTCAGGAAGTTTATAAAGCAAAAATTGAAATTATGCGTAATCCGGGCTTTCATTTTCAGTTAGTGCCCGAGACCCTGGTAGATACGAGCCTTAGCTTGGAGGGCGATTATTTTAGTGCTTTTTTGACCAAGCCCAGTGCTGAGCTTCTGAATCTTCCGCTTGGATCTCGCTTGCTTGGACAGATTACAGAGGTGCAAGAGCCCAAAAATTTTGGGCGCAGTGCTAAACTGACAACTCACATTAACCAGATCATGCTTCCTGATGGTAGGACGATAAAAGTCTCTGCTGATCTGAGTTCTAAAGCGAGCATGCAAGATGATGAAAAACCGCAAGCATCAAAAAATCTAGTGAAGAAAATAACAAAAGATAGCTTGGAGCTTACTTCTGCTGGATTAGTAGGTGCTGTTGATGCCGTTCAGTATGGTGGGATCGGCACAGCGATTATGACCAGCGGTCTGAGTGTGGCTATTGGTGGGGCTTTGGGGCTGGGTATGGGCATGATGGGGCTTGCCACTAATAAAGGCGAGGAGCTGATTAGTTCTGGTTTTGATCCGGTGAGTTTTAAGCTTGAATCGGAGTTTGAGTTTTTAGAATCAGTCCCTGACTGGGTTTCAGGTAAGTCTCCGGTTAATCTTGCTGAGCTTGGGTTAGATATAAAAATAAGTAAAATCAAAAAAGCTAGCTCAAATATTTACGGTGATTATTTACTTCTTGATA
>JBILGG010000050.1:0-7147 GCA_044351165.1 Candidatus Caenarcanales bacterium
TTCTAGTATTCTCCGTAATATTTGTAACAGTCGCATAGATCAAGAGAACGGAAAAGAAATTCCCGCCTTGTTAACTGAAGATGAACTTCTAAAATGGATAGAAATTTTTAAATCTGATAATAAATTGTTTTCAAGAGCCTTCAAAACTTGCACTACCGATGAACTAGCTTCCTCAAAGGCTTTGATACTATCACTGGTAAATTTTCCGGAAGAAATAAAAGATTCTGCTCTAATTTATTCTCCTTATAAAATTGCTAATTATCTCAAAAACATAGCTGGTTTATTTCACCAATTTTATAGTCATAACCGTGTAATTTGTGATGATATTGATCTAATGAAAGCTAGACTGGCAATAGTTTTGGCTTGCAAAATAACTATCGCTAACGCTCTTAAGATCCTTGCAATAAGCGCACCCGAAAAGATGTAATAAGCAGATCGAAAAATCGACGAAGTCCCATTTCGCGATATGTCTTTAATGAATCATATAATATTTATTATCGGCTTCTGGGAAAACTATTTTTTCTATTTTAAAATCAGCGATATCTAGTTCTTGATGATGATTGCGATAGGAACCATCTCTCGGAAAAATTGCATCTAACTCTTCATCACTAAATTCATCATTATCATCGTCTTCTGGCGAGCAGTCCCAATCTTCAATAAGATATGAAGATCCTAACTTGATAGTATTCTCTGTATTGATTTTAGGAGCTCGATCCTGCTGGGCTTTAAGCTGAACAAAAGTTACATAACCATCCAGCATTTCTCTTGCAAATAAAACTAATTGTCTCTCACCCAGCCGATAACCTAATTCTTTAGAAATCAAATTACGAATGTCATAAATATATCCATCCACACTTCGATCAGATACTTCTAAAATTCTACTTATTTCAGCGTTACTATGCCCCTCACCAATTAACTCGAGGATTCTAACTTGCTTTTCATTTAGACTGCGTCCCCTGAACTTAATAGTGGGGAAAATCAGATTATCACTTGGTTTGGGCTTGTCTGTTTTTGATATTTCGATCTTTAGCATATATCTCCTTTTTTTAGTAATTAGCCTGAAAGCGCAAGAGACAGCCAAAAGCAAGGCTTCGCGGGTTGGTTTAGAGGGTAGCTTAATAACTATCTCTTGGTTCAGGTTTTAGTGCTAATGCCATACCGGACTGAATGAATATGAAGTGTTGAGCATTAGTCTTGCACTATCGTTATTGCGGTTGTGCATGTTTCAAATATTAACTAAGCCTTGATGAATTAAAAAGAGGTCAAAAATACTTTTTTTGGTTAAGGAACACACTCAATCAACCAGCTCGTAGGCTGTATTTCTTTGGCGCGGTTCCCTACCTGCTGACTGAATATAAAATCTCATCTCATCGACTCCCGCTCTATGAGTGGTTCCAGCGGCAGAGACGACGTTTTCTTCCATCATATTACCGCCCAAATCATTAGCCCCAAAAGCTAGAGATACTTGCCCAAGCTGATGGCCTTGAGTCACCCAGCTGGATTGGAAGTTTTTAAAATTATCGAGATAAATTCTAGCAATAGCAGTAGTTCTTAGATACTCATCACCAGAGGATTCTAGATTGTAATTAGGGAGGGTGCCTTGGTTTTGCATCGCAGACATAATCTTACTAAGAGGGGTATCGCCTTTTTGAAAATTCCAAGAAACAAAAGCAGTAAAGCCACCTGTCTGATCTTGCAGATCACGCAAAACTCTAAAATGCTCTATTCTATCTTCATAAGTCTCCACATGCCCGTACATCATAGTCGCTGATGATCTCAAACCCTGTTGGTGGGCGATTTTCATCACATCTAGCCATACTTGAGTGGTGATCTTTAGAGGAGCAATAATCTTGCGAACTCTTTCAGTCAGGATCTCAGCTCCTGCCCCCGGTAAAGAATCCATACCAGCTGTTTTTAAAGCGAGAATAACCTCAGCAATTTGATCAGAATTGGGTTTTAGGATTTTGGATCTAATAGTACCGTCACCGTATTGAGCTGGTGGGGTTATTAATTTTTCTGCGATATGCACTATTTCAGCGGGACTCAGCGCGTGTAGAGTCATGCCCGGAAAATCTTTTTTGATCTGCCTAAATAAGTCCTGGTAATAATCCAGTCCTAGACTGGGATTGTGACCACCTTGGAGTAAAATTTCGGTCCCATTTATATCTGCTAGCTCTTGAATCTTAGGCTTGATCTGGGTTTCGTAATCCAATACATAGGCTTGCGGAAACCTAGAACTCTCTAGCTCGCTTCCTGAGTGGGTTTTACCGGGCGGAGTGTAAAAAGCACAAAAAGAACAGTGCGCCGTACAGACATTAGAATAATTGATATTGCGCTGAATTACGTATGTAGTCGGGCTTTTATCAGGATGATGACGGCGGCGAATTTCATTAGCCGTAAAAGCCAAATCTAGAGAACTTGCTGAGTAAAACAAGTTCAAAGCCTCATCCTCAGTGATTCTTATACCCTCAAGAGCTTTATTAAGAATAGAATTAGCTGTTAGCAACATAACTAAATCATAGCACTTACGGCATTTACGATTTTTGTTAGTTGGTTTTGGTCATTACCCTCGAAATACACCCTGCACATGGCTTCTGTGCCGCTAGGGCGCGCCAAAAACCAGGCTCCCCCATCGAGATATACCTTAGCTCCTTCTGTGCGGTCTATATGGCTTACCTTGTGCCCTGCTATGTTATCCAGGCTTCCATCCTGGAATTTAGCCATAAACCCTTGCTTATCTTCTATATGCAAATCCAGGCGATCATAAAAATATTCTTTGCCAGCCCAGTCTTGGACTTCTTTCCAGAGTGTAGATAATTTTTTTCCGGTAACCGCAAGCACTTCAGACATCAGCAAGATAGCTAGTATTCCATCTTTCTCTGGAATATGACCGAGGATGCTCATCCCGCCTGACTCCTCAGCGCAGATTAGAGTATCTTCTTTACGCATAACTTCACAAAGCCACTTAAAGCCCACTGGTGTCTCCACGTGCTTGAGACCAGCTTTTGCGGCGATATCATCTAGCAAATGAGTCGTGGCCAGGGTTCTGGCGATAGTGCCCCTGAAACCTCTAACTTCAATAAGATATTTAGCGATAATCGGAAGGGATTTATTCGCTGGATAAAACTCACCATTATCATCAATAAAAGCAAATCTATCTGCATCGCCATCATTAGCCGCTCCTAGATCAGCACGAGATTCAGCGATAGTAGAGCGAAGCTCTGTAAGCCTTTTCTCGCTTGGGTCTGGAAGCGAGCCTCCGAAGGTCGGATCGCGCCAATCATGCAGGCAAATAAGATCAAAACCAGCTTCTTGTAAAAGTACATTAGTGTAATCTAATCCGCATCCAAAAAGTGGATCATAAATTAGCTTGGTAGCTCTTTTTTGGTTAGCGTTTTTTATAGCCTGGAAATCAATCAAGGAGCGCAACTTGGAAAAATAATCTTCACGCGGATCCACCTCAAGACACAAAGCTAATTCTAGATTGGGTTTTAGAGCATTGACTGCCGCTTCATTGATTTTAGCGAGTAGCTTTTCGGTTATGGCTTTACTTGCTGGTCCGCCGTATTCAGGGATATATTTTATGCCCATATATTCTGGTGGGTTATGGCTAGCTGTAAATGTGATCGCTCCGCAAGTCGGCTTTTTATAAGCTTCGTAGGCAATTACAGGTGTGGGGACGGGTGATTTGATGAAATGCACCTCGATACCATAACTGCGCACAATATCTGATGTGAACCTTGCAAATTTATCAGCCAAAAATCTAGCATCATGCCCGATCATCAGAGGCTTACCAAGACCATAAGTCTCTAGGATATAGGCGCTAAGACCTCTTGCGAAGATCTCGAGATTTTTGTATGTGAATTCCTTAGCGATTAATGCTCGCCAACCATCAGTCCCAAAATTAATATCGTGCAAAACAGTTTCTTTTGTAAATGTGCTCATGAGAGTATTTTAGCTCATAACTGACATTTCGAATTCAAGTGATTTAACAAAAAGAAGACTTATCTTATTTCCCCAATCCTCGGGACTAATATTCAAGCCTAAATCATGCATATATTTTTGAGAACCACTCCAAATCGAGCTTGGGCTCTGGGTTTTATCAGAAAAACTCTCAGCGATATACTTTGAAAAATTAATTACATCAACAAGCATTTTGTTTTTTGATTTTGCCTTACTTGATTCATAATCGGATTGCACTAAATCTACGATTTCACTAGGCATTCCATAATATTTAAACAGCTTAGATCCTAATTCGACATGATCAAATCCTAAAGCTAAAACCTCTGCGTTACGCTTGGGCATTCCATTTGCAATTTTTTCTTCTACGTATTGCATAGCTTGAGCCTCATTTACGTACAACACCATTGATGGAATCTCGCTTAAAAGAGCAGACATAAAAACGATTTCCAAGTCTTTAAGATCTACCCATTTTGCGATGGATAAAGCAATTACAGCTGATTTAAGATTCACTTTCCATTCTTCCTTCATCATCTCACTTGAAGATAGTTTTAGAATCTGGCTATATTTTTTTGCTACATTGACTTGAATTAGATTTTGTAAAAAAGTTTTTTCAAGATCACTAAGAGCATTAATAAAATTTTCAGGGCTAATAACGTTATATTTTTCTTGGCTAGAAAGTGCTCCAATCAGGGTTTTGACAAGCTCTTTGTCTTTTTTTATTTCCATCACCAAATTAGAAAAATCCGTTTTAGGATCTTTGTCAAGAACCAATTTCAAAAGCTTAAAATGATTGAGCGGCTTTTGCGGGAGATAATCAGTATTTTTTATAATCTCAGCAATTTTCCCAAAGGCATTTACGCCTAAAGTAAATAATGCTTTTTGTGTTTTTAATTCCATTTCATCTCCTCGCTTTTTAATTAATCAACCCAAAACCAATTTAGGGGTTGCTAATCATTTATTTCTATCGGAATAACGCCGTTGAACTGCAATTATTTTTAGAAAAATGAGGTTTTTAGGGGATGAAAAAAATCTATACTAATTTGATAGAATTAGATTATAAAACCTAGAATAATCAAATGCGCAAAACAACTACAATTAAGTTTACAAAAGATATAGCTAATGACGATCAAAATATCTCACTTACAGGATTAATGGGATCGGGCAAATCTACTATTGGCAAGTATCTCGCTCAACAACTCCAAAAAAAATTCATCGACACGGATAGTTTAATCGAAACTCAAGTAGGTAAATCTATTAATGAAATTTTTGCAGAACATGGTGAAAAACATTTTCGTCTTCTTGAAAAAGAAATTCTAAAATCGGTTTTAAAAGAGAAAAATCAAGTCATTTCTCTTGGTGGCGGAGCTATTATCGATCAGGAGAACCGTGAGCTAATAAAATCTTTTTCTTCCTTAATCGCTCTGGTAGCTAGTCCCACAGACCTTTATAATAGAATCCGCAGAAGAAAAAATCGTCCACTTATTAATAACGAGGAAAACCCTCTGCAGAAACTCGAAGATCTCTGGGAGCAAAGAGAATCAGCTTACATGGATAGTCATCACCAGATCGATACTACCGGCAAATCAGTAAACATCGTAAGTACCGAAATCATGAAAGCTCTGGGAATTAAAAAACCAAAAGTCCAAGAGCAAGCTGTAGTTATTCCTCGAGAAAATTTTGCTTATAAAATTTATTTTAAAGATCTTAATCGGATAAATTTATCTTCTCTAAATACCAGTAAAAAAATCCTCATAGTCTCACAGGAGCCAGTCGCCAAGCACTACCTAGGCATTTTAGAAGAAAAGCTTGAGCAAGATTATGAAGTGCATACCATGATTGTAGAAGATGGTGAAAAAGCCAAAAATTTCTTCAGTTATCAATTGGTTATGCAGAGATTACTAAGTCTAAATTTTGAAAGGAAAGACACACTGGTAGCTCTTGGTGGCGGCGTTGTAGGTGATCTTGTGGGTTTTGCAGCTAGCACTTACTATCGTGGAATTAATTACATTCAAGTGCCCACGACCTTGCTAGCCATGATTGATTCATCGGTCGGGGGCAAGACGGCCATCAATGTCCCTGAAGGCAAAAACTTGATTGGTACTTTTTATCAGCCCCACATGGTCCATATAGATGTTAATAATCTAAAAACTCTTAGTGAAAAAGAATACCGATGCGGTTTAGGAGAACTTGTTAAATATGCTCTTCTTGGGGCGCGCTGGGATGTATTGCTCGGTGATGATTTTTTTGATTTTATAAAAGCTAACGCTGAAGATATCGTAGATCGCAATTCTGATGTGATGTTGCAGGTAATTGACCACTGTCTAAAAATTAAGGCTGGAATAGTTGCAGAAGATGAGACCGAAAAAAATATTCGCGCGCATCTCAATCTAGGACATACTTTTGCGCATGCACTAGAAGAAGTTACCAAGTACCAAGTTTTTTCACATGGAGAAGCTGTTGCTATCGGTATAGTTTGTTCTTGTTACTTATCTGAGCATCTTGGCTCCTGGGATTCTGAGCAAACTGAAGAAATAATCGACCTTATGAAATCTCTTGGTCTGAAATATCAAATTCCTGCACACATTGATAATTCTGCAATCATAAAAGCCTTTAAATATGATAAAAAAAATGAAGGTGGAATGCCAAAATTTATAATTCCTAAAACTTATATCGGCTGGGTAGATATAGTCTCTAACATTGATACTGCCACGATTATTAAGGTTTTAGAACGAGCAAAAACATGATATTATTATATTTTTAATGGCTTTATTGGTTTTAGAAGACGGCAGGGAATTTAAAGGTAAAAGTTTTGGGGCTCAAAAGCTCGGTTTTGGGGAGTTAGTCTTCAATACTGGCATGACTGGTTACCAGGAAATCATCACCGATCCTAGTTACGCCGGTCAGATCATAACTTTTACTTATCCAGAAATAGGAAATTACGGAACTAATCCTTGGGATAACGAATCTAATTCAGTCCACACAAAAGGCATAGTAGTAAAAAACTATAATCCCGAGTTTAGTAATTTTCGAGCGAAACAAAGTCTGGGAGATTTTTTGGAGTCCTTGGATATCTGTGGAATTTATGACCTAGATACTAGAGCTATTACTAAGCACATAAGAGACAAAGGTGCTATGAAAGCTGTGATTGCGCCAGATAGCCTAAAAACCACTAAAGAAGAGCTTC
>JBILGG010000051.1:0-7122 GCA_044351165.1 Candidatus Caenarcanales bacterium
CAGTTACGCGTAATTCCAAAAGCGATAAACCAAATTCATTTCTCGATTTCATTCTTTAAAACCTTCTAGGATTTCTTGCTGTCCTCTGCTTTTTTCTAGGATGCGAGTGCGAGGCTCTTCGCAAAACGGCAGGTGTAAAATAGCCTTCTTGACTGAATTTGGGCTATAGCTAATATTGCCAGAGCCACTAATACGGATGGTGGATTTGTCGTTTGGAGAGTTGACGATGATCGCGCCAGCAATCTCAGTAGCCCCTGTGATCTGCACGTTACCAATAATATAAATCAAGCCATCAAATATGCTGGGCAGTTTGCCGCTACCGCTGATGGTAACCGTGCTCCCTGCTGGGTTTCGTCCTCCAAGAGTGGTATCTATAATGAGAGTACCTTGTCCGTAAAGAGCGTTACTGCCGCTATAGCTAGGCACACCTTCAACAATGCTCAAGCCCAGGTATCCTTCATAATCACGAATTAGATTATTCGGTACTTTTGTGTCGGTGGTTTTAGCGTTTGACCAGTTACTCATCTTGTTGAGCTTGGTTCTAAAAACATATTCAAAACTTGTCAGCCCGTCCATCCTAACAACCGCTCCCGGTGGATCGAGATTTTTGCGTGAATCTCGCTCGCTCATTGGCTCTGGTGTGATTACAGCAGGGATAAATTGAGTAACATCATCTCCAGGAAAATGATTAGCTTGGAAGCCAGGATCTTTTACGGTAATAGAATTAGGACCCACAGACTGAATAAACCCAAAGTCAGTAAAAGCATTAGTCCTGCTTGAGGAAGTGATAGAAATTATGCCACCAGGCTTAAACCCTTTTGAGGACGGTGATTCATCTCTAACTCCAAATCCCAAATCTTCGATAACAGCAGAACCCATAATGGCAGAAGGGGGACGATTCTCTTCTTCTCTGCTCATAAAATCATCTTGATTAGGATCCTTGCCCTCGACGATCAAATCTGCATCCCCAAAGGAATACGGCTCGACTAAACGCGTGATCGCTTCAAGCATACCTTCGATTTTTATATTACTCTGCCCAAAACTCACTGCAGAATTAGTGGTGATCGCGGCTCCTGCGCGCGGCTCACTGCGTCTAATAATGCGGGTTTCTTTATAACTAACATTATTTACAGTAGCGATAGTCTCTAGCTTCCAGACTGTATCAAGATCTGATCTAAGTAAATCAAAACTTTTTTTGGAATTAGTGCTTTGTTGGTCTGAGCCAGGACGCCCTCCCCCAGCGGTGTTAGTGGTCGGGGTATTAGAGCTAGATGGTCTTGAGCTGGATGTGCCTGCGCTTTCGGGTCTGCCGGTAGGAGAGCCTTCGATAATGGATTTGAGTGGAAGATTAGATAGCGACTTGACTTCAAGTAAGGTCAGCACTGTGCTGTAAGTGCCAGTATAAGGGTCTTGCTGTTCTTGAACTGTGAGCTTCTCAACATTAAAAGTCCAGCTATTGCTCTGACCGCCTTCAGTAAACACGCTTAGATAGTGGACTCCCTCTTCCGCTTTTTCTGTGCTGATATTACAAATGATCTCATTGGTTTTAAAAGAAACTATTTCTACAATAATGCCGCGCTTGTCAGGAATCACTACTGGAGCGTCTTTGCCGTTACTTAGATTCTCGCCGCTAATTTTTACGTTTTCGAGTTTTTCTTTGCTACCGATAGAAATGAATTGGGGATTATTGTTTCGGGGCTGAGCGAGAATAATATCGTTTATGTTAGGAGCTGGTGCTTGAGTGGCAATGGGCACTATATAAAATTCGGCAGTCGCAGGTCCGAGCTTAACTTGGTAGCGACCAGGCTTAGCCTGCTCGCTGATTGCTATTGAGATAAAACCATTTTTGGCTTCAAGCACGCTCAGATCAGCAGTCGAAAACTGAGGAAAAATCCCTTCCATATTCGCGCCATCAATTCTAATATCGACATAGTCGCCCGGATAAGCGTAGTTAGGATTTATTTCTCTTATAATAGTGCGCGGTTTTTCAATAAGCAAGGGTGGGATATAGTTTTCGTACTCATCGACAATGTTTTTTTGTTTTAGTTTTAGAGGTACATTTTCAGCGAGTTTGATTTTGAATCCAGGTTTTAGGTGTATCCCTTTTTTAATGGGCAAGCTACCGATCTTAGCTACATTTACCTCTGGGAGCGGGAAGTAGATCTCCTCGACAAGAGTTTCTTGGACTATTTCGTCGGGGTTAGTAGCGTTTTGCCGATTTAGTTGGATGCGATTTTTTTGTTCTTGGACAAGTGCGTAGTACTGCCCTTCGGAGATGATGGCTCCTGTGTCCACATTAACAAAGAAAATATTTTTGTGATAAAAATTTATATAACGCGGAATCTGCGCCAAAAAATATCTTTCTTCTTCATCAGCAAAACTATCTTCGTCATCCTCCGAAAACAAATCCTCATCCTCTTCTTCAGACCAATCTTCATCCCAAAAATCATCATCTTCAGCAAAAAAATCATCTTCAGCCAGCTCGTCAAGGTCTACATCTTCGATTTCTAAATCAGGCAAGGTCATCACATTCATGCGAGCGAGCCCGCGATTATTACCGGACTCAGCTAAGTAAATGCTCTGAAGCTTAAAAATACCCTTAGATGATTGCTCGAGGTTGATTTTTAGGAAATAATAAACGGCAAACAAAAGCCCTGCAAAAACAACGCTCAAAATTACGGCATAGACTAAAGTAAAGCCCTCATCTTTTCGGGCTTTTTTTATAGGCACTTCTCCATTGTAAGACCAAAATCATTAGTGATCTAGCTAGTTTGTGGTTTTGGGGTGGGGAATTGGTGATACTGGTGTTTTAGGGCGTGAAGTCTGCGGATATATTGCTGTGATTTTCTAAAATAATCACTAATTTTTTGGTTTTTGGGAGATATTGTTATATAATTTTTAAGGTCTAAACAGACTACCTGCCCCCATCGTCTAGTGGCCTAGGACACACGGTTTTCATCCGTGCAACAGGGATTCGAATTCCCTTGGGGGTACCATTCTGACACAAAAATCAAGTAGACCCCATCTGGGGTCTACTTGATTTTTCTAAGAAGATAATTCAAGGGTTTCAAATCGGTAAGAATTTTGCGAGGCAAAATTCCAGGGATTCATTTTTTTTAATTTGTCGCGGCTTCGCCGCGACTGGCCTTGGGGGTACCATTCTGACACAAATGATAAAATTTTTAATAGAGTTCTTTAGAACCCTATCAATGGTCCAAAAGATCTAAAAGAACTATATCAAAATCTTCGATTTTTTTGATATTTTTGTTAAGCGGATTCCGCATTAAAACTTTTTTTTAGCGAATCCTTAAGCTTCTAAAATATCTAGCCAAATAAATGAAGGAAGAAAAAAGACTAGATGAAGAAATCAAAAAACAACTAGAGAATATTGGGTTTAGTCATGATATTTAGGAGGCAAGATGAACCTAGAAAAACATAAGCAAAATACATTTGAAGAAATAAAACATCTTAGTGATAATGGTCAAGAATATTGGTTAGCAAGAGAGCTTGCAAAGGTATTAGATTATTTATCTTATAGAAATTTTCAGCCAGTTATTGAAAAAGCTCAAGAAGCATGCAAAAACAGTAAACAAAAGCTTCCTGACCATTTTGCGGACGTGCGCACAATGGTCCAAATCGGCTCAGGGACTGAAAGAGAGTTAGATGACGTCAAACTCTCTCGTTATGCTTGTTACTTAATAGTACAGAATGGAGACCCGCGCAAGGAGATAATCGCAAGAGGTCAGACTTATTTTGCAATTCAAACTCGCAGGCAAGAATTAGAAGATGATGCTAGCTTTAAATCTCTAAGTGAAGATCAAAAAAGATTATTGCTTCGTAACGAATTAAAAGAACACAATAAAAACTTAGCTTCAGTGGCAAAGGATGCTGGTGTGCAAGCAGGCAGAGATTTTGCGATATTTCAAGATCACGGCTATAAAGGTCTATATGGTGGACTAGGAGCCAAAGACATCCACTCCAAAAAGAAGCTCAAAAAAAGTCAGCAAATCCTAGATCATATGGGCAGTACAGAACTTGCCGCTAATTTATTCCGAGCAACACAAGCAGAAGAAAAACTTAGACGAGAAAATATACAAGGTAAAACAAAAGCTAACCAAACTCATTATGAAGTAGGCAAGAAAGTTAGGCAGACCATCAAAGAACTTGGCGGCACAATGCCAGAAGAGCTTCCAGTAGCAGAAACGAGTATCAAACAAGTAGAGAGAGCTACTAAGAAGTTAAAAAGCAAGAAGGAAGATTTGAACTAGGGTACAAATTGTACCCCGTCCATGTATTGATTAAATTTATTATTGATTTCATTCATTGAATCACAGGGTCGTACTCAAACAATCATCTTGCCAAATCAATTTTTGTTTTTCAGCAGAAATATTTCCGCCCGATAAAATTATCAAGAAGTTTTTCTTGGAGCTAAAAGATTGTTCTTGGATAAGTTTTACTACAGCCGCCATCGCCAGCGCAGAACTCGGTTCTACATTGATCTTCAGCAAATGAATCAGCCATTGGGTCCAGTAAATAATATCTTTTTCTTCAAGCTCCAAAAAATAATCCAAGCGCCTGAGATACTCAAATGTTATATCAGCGACTTTTAGCGTCATCACCCCATCACAAATAGTATTGGGGCTATGCTCGAAGCCCCAAATCCGACCCTCACGCAAGGAGCGCGCCGCGTCGTTTGCTAGAATCGGCTCGGAGCCTATGATCTGGGCTCTTGAGTTTTTTTGGCGCGCGGCCAAATAAGTCCCGCTTAGCAGTCCGCCTCCACCGCAAGGCGCCGAAATAAAATCCATTTCCAGTTCCAAATCTTCCAAAGCCTCATAGCAAGCGGTCCCCTGCCCTTCAATCACAAAAGGATTCGCGTAAGGATGTATAAAATAGGCCCCCGCTTTTATGAAATCTTCGACCCGAGTTTCAGCTTCTAGCCGGTCTTCAGTGATGATGAGGTTGGCGCCGTAGTTTTTGGTGGCTTGTTTTTTTAGATCAGATGCGTATCGGGGCATGAGTACTGTCGCTTCTATCCCGAGGGTGCGCGCCGCAAAAGCCACTCCCTGAGCGTGATTGCCAGAGCTGAAGCAGACGATTTTAGGCGGGAGTTTATCCTCTTCCCTTAGGCGCAACAAGCAATTCATCGCCCCGCGCGCCTTAAACGCGCCGACTTTTTGGAGAGCCTCGACTTTAAAAAAGAAATTATGCCCTAGCTTTTCATTGAGCCAGCTAGAGCTCATAATAGGCGTGCGGATTATATAAGGATTAATCCGCTCGCTGGCTTGGGCGATATTGATTTTTTGCACGATACAACAAATTTTACCAGGCTCTGCGGATTTTATCTTGTATAATTATCGAGTGAATATATCTCAAAATTAATTTATTACTCAAATGCAAACTATTAGTACCACAAAAGCAGCTAAAATTTTTTTACCCTATATTTTTGGAACTAGGGTGGAGAAGCCTGGTCGCCAGGGTCCAGTTGTTAAGGTTATACCTGATATTTCTGATTATGGATGGTTTAGGCAAGGGTTACGTGAAATACATAGTTTTCAAGGACCTCGAATTAGTAAGGAACATCCTCAAAGAATAGACCTTGCCCAAGCTACAAGTTTACAAGGAAATGATAAGGGGGTTTTTTTCTTGCAAGACGAAGGTGATAATCGTGTTAAAGGGGTTTTACCAGATACTTTTTTATTAGGTTCTGTACATGCTAAAAAAAATAACGAAAGAAACAAATGGAGAAAAATTTTAATAGGAGATTTATCAAAATTTGCAATTAAAAGAATTTCACGTAATCCTAATTACGATGATGCTGAGTTAATGGAATCAGCAAAAAAGATATTAAATAATCAAATTAATTCGTTTTTGATAGGCGCTTTATTGTTTAAACAACGTCAAAAGCCTTTAGATAAATTAGATATTCCAGATTTTTTTGATGACACTTTATTTGATCGAATTCTTTCATTTCAATATGCTAGGTTGATTGCAAGATCCTTAATGTCGAAGGATCAATATTATTCTTTAAAAATTTTAAATCCAGAATACCAAGATGCTAATTCAGTTATAAATGCTTTAGTTTCATTAATAAAGTTTGGATCTGAACTAGGAAAAAACTTAAGTCTTGATATTAAAGATAGATATTTTGATTCTAATGTAATGCCTTTTATTGACTTTTTACAAAAAATATCATTTTATTTACCTTCTAAGCAATCACAAGATTTGCGAGAAACGATTTATATCCTTCTTGATGAAATTGATACTAGGGGTTTACCTGTTTCTAATGCATTAAAAAATAATTTTTTACGGATGTTAGTGCCAGTAAATCTAACTAGTAGAGAAGTTTTAAAATTTAGAAATTCACGTCCCAGTATAAATCATATGGGTTTAAATCGAGATTCACTCAAGCAAAAACGTGAAACTATACTCGAGCTTTATCAAGCTTCAGATTTCTTCTTTTTATTAAATTCTCCTAGGTATAAAAAAAGCTCTTAAAACTTTTTCTTGAAATATTTTTAGGGGATTTCACTGACTAAGCATCCTTGCCTGGTTATTATCTTGCTATTTGCGGGTTTCTCTTGTATGATTGTAAATCTAGTGATTAGGTTGCGGATATTCGAAATTTTTTTGGGGAGAACAAAAGATCCGCTCAAAGAAAGTCATCCCGGCACTCCTTCTATAGAGTCTAACCCTTCAACTCCCCCACCTCAAAATATACATAAGGCACCATCAAAAACCTTCAATCAAGCTGTTAAAGAACTTGAGATTTTATTATCACAGATTGTCAAAACTTGGCAAGAAAACCAAAAACGTTTGTTCCCTTCAATCAAACTTCCTGAAGACTGGCAAAATCGACTTCATACTTTTTACAATCTAGTTTGGCAAAAATTACCCTCAGGCATGAAGTCGCGTGTTATAAATGCAAAAAAATTCAATTTTTGGTCTCTTGAGGAAAAATCAAATTGCTTTAATCGTGTCAAGTTAAGCTTTAATGGCAACTATGATGAAGAAATTAAAAATATCCTTCGGCAGCTAAATGAAACAAACGAAAAAGAACTTTTAGAATATAAAAATATTTGCAAATGTCTTTTTGGTGGAGATAATCATAAAGACTTGGCT
>JBILGG010000063.1:0-6396 GCA_044351165.1 Candidatus Caenarcanales bacterium
CCAATAAAAAAACTCAGAAGAATTAAAAATAGTTTTAAGCGTGCCATTATTTAACTCTCCTTCTAAAAAACGCCCCCACAAAATTTATCCACAGTCCCAACGAAGCAAGCAAGCTTCCGATATAAGGCAAGTAGTAATTAAGATTACGCACGACTGCAAAAACAGAAAACTCCTCGCCGTCCTCATTAATGCCGTAAGACGCTTGGTAAACGGTATACAAGCCTGATCTAAAAGGTTTATTCATCGAAATCTCAAAATCTCTGCTGATATCAGATTTGACTTTAATCTTACTTGAGTAGCTCTTCGCTATTTCAGTGCCTGGATGAAGCTCGCGAGTGATATCGACTAGCTCGATACTAAAAGGTAGAGTTGCTGATTTTCTAACTAGCGCGAGATTTAGATTATTAGCTGAAACGCTCTGGTACTGTTGGCTTGAGCCTTCTAATAAAATCTCCTGCCCATCAAGCTCAAGGATTAATCCAGGGATATTTTTTTCGTAGTCTTTTTCTAGAGGCATTTGCTTAAGAATTAACCCAGCAAAAGGTGTATCAAACAACTGTGCGTTTTTAAAAACTTTAGAGATTTTTAGTGGTTTATCAAGGCACTCAAACTTAATCACTGATTGAGTTTTAAGATCCGACAAGTCGTGAGTAACTGTGGGGCAGTTCCCATCGCTCGAGGATATTACCAAATTCCATTTATAGTAATCTTCTAACAGATTAGAAATCTCACCTTCTTTTACCGTCAAAAAATATTCTTTACTAAACCCGGTCACAAAGCCGCTTATAAGCAAGGTGATCAAGCCTCCGTGTAAAACCAATAATCCGATTTTATTAGGAGTAACTTTAAAACGCACCACAAAAGCAGATACAAGATTCAAAAATAAAATCCACATGATCAGCTTGGCGCTAGGGAAATATAAAAATCCCGCTTGCACAAAATATGAATTAAAAAATTTTTCTTGAGCGAGATACAAGCCATTATTAACTTGATAAATCGTTCCCCAAAAAGTCAGAACTCCTAAGAAAAAAAGACAAAAAGTGGTTAGCTTTAGATCAGCTAGTTTAGCAATTAGTGTTTTAATCTTCATGCTCTATCTAACATTGTAAGATAAAGGAGTGGCTATCTTCCATTCTAACGAAGAAATTGATTATAAAAGAATACTTAACCTATCTTGGCCTATTATTTTAGCGAATATAACCATCCCGCTTATTGGAGCTACCAATATGGCCGTGGTCGGCAGGATGCCTAGTCCTATCCATATCGGAGCGGTGGCGCTCGGCGCGACCGTCTTACAGTGCATTGATTGGAGTCTTTCTTTTTTACGGCGCGGCACTACCGGCATCACCTCGCAAGCTTACGGAGCGGGAGATATGAGTGCAGTTTTTGCGGCACTCATCAGATCCTTACTTATCGCTCTTGTACTGGGGTTTTTGGTGACCATACTCCAGCAACCTATCTCTTGGATTGCTTTTCAGCTGATTGAAGGAAGCCCAGAAGTCGAGAAGCTCGCTGAAGAATATTTTAATATCCGGATTTGGGCCTCGATGGCAACTATGAGTAATTATGTTTTACTTGGCTGGTTTTATGGTATCCAAAAACCCAAAATCGCACTGGTATTGCGGGTCCTAATGAATATTTTGAATATTCCTCTTGCAATTTATTTGGCGCTTAATTTAAATATGGGAGTCGCTGGAGTCGCTTGGTCTGCTTTCTTTTCGCATATTTTTGTTTTTGTGATGGGTGTGATAGTTACTATTTATATCAGCTACACCTCGCTCAGGCAGAGGGATAACAGCTTTGATCTAGGGTTTTTGGTGCCCCTAAAAGATATTAATAAACTTTTTCAAGTCTTTAGAATTAATGGAGATATATTTTTAAGAACGGTGCTGGTGTTTGTGGCGTTTTCCTGGTTTACCGCTCTTGGTGCGCGCAACGGAGATTTAGAGCTTGCTGTAAATTCTGTTTTATTGAATTTGTTTTGGTTTATTAGTTATGCTCTTGATGGTCTTGCTAACGCCGCAGAAGCCTTAGCTGGACAGGCTTTGGGGGCAAATAACCTCAAGATGTTTGATAACGCCGTTAAAAAAACTTTTCTTATCGCTTTTTTATTTTCTTTAGTTATAGTTCTAGTCTATTGGCTATCAGGCTCATATCTAGTGGGTTTTATGACCACTCTTCCAGAAGTAAAATCCGAAGCTCATAAATATTTTCCGTGGTTAATAATTATGCCAGTTGCGGGGGTCTGGTGCTTTTTAATGGATGGTATTTATACAGGAGTAACTGAGACAAAAATCATGCGCGATATGATGATAATTAGCTTTCTGATTTACGCTGGGCTTATATTATTTTTACCAACTTTATTAGGTAATCATGGACTTTGGCTGTCTTTATTAATGTTTATGCTTATTAGAGGCATAACTCTAATCATTCCCTTTAAAAAAATTCGGCAAGATTGTTTTTCTATTCCTAAGAGTTAAAATATAGCAATGGGCTTGCGCGATAAAATTTTTATTAGATCTCTAGCGCTGGTTTATTTTTTGGCGTTTTCGTCTCTTGCATTTCAAGTAATTGGTCTAATCGGTGCTCATGGCATTTTGCCAGCCGAAGCTTTACTCCAAAACATCAAGTCACAGACTATTAATTTATCTCAGTGCCTAAGTATATTACCGACAATTTTTTGGTTAAATTCTAGTGATAGTTTTTTGAAAATTTCTTGTTATGTAGGAATTATAGGTTCGATACTTTTATTTACTAAGCTAAAAAGCTGGCAGAGATTGGGATTAATGATCTTGCTGTTTGTACTTTATTTATCGTTTGTAAATATTGGACAAGTGTTTTTTGGGTTTCAGTGGGATGTACTTCTGTTGGAGACTGGCTTCTTGACAGTGTTGTATTGTTTTTTTTATCGTTATGATTTTGCCAGATCCATTTTTAGTTTTTTATATCGATTATTAGTTTTCAAATTAATGTTTATGTCCGGTCTTGTCAAACTCACTAGCCAAGACCCTAATTGGGCAAATCTAGAAGCTCTTAGCTATCATTATCTCACCCAACCTTTACCTAACCCACTAAGTTTTTTTGTAGCTCAATTAGGCAGTGGGTTTCATAAGATTTCTTGCGCGCTGATGTTTGGAGTAGAGCTGGTTTTACCTTTTTTTATTTTTATTAATTCACGCCTAAGAAGCTTTGCTGGATTGTCTTTTATCGCTCTTATGCTGGCAATAATGCTCACTGGCAACTATTGCTTTTTTAATATTTTGGTTATTGTGCTTTGTGTTTGGTTATTTGACGAAAATACCCTAATTAAATTTATCCCCAAAGCCAGCATTAAACTAAAATTTTTTAAAACACCTATTGATATTTTGAATTTTAAAATAAACGAGCGTCTATCCCGTATGGGGATTGTATCTAATAACCTCTGGCAAAAATTTTATAAAGTCATGCTTAGATTGGTTTTGGTTTTTATTCTGGCTTATTATATTCTTGTCAATATTTTTATTATCGTTGCGCGCGCTCCCCTCTCTGAAACCCAGCGCCTAATTGCGTTTCAGCAATATTCCAAGCTTAATGGAGCGTTAGAGCGCTTCCATATCATAAATCCTTATGGCTTGTTTGCAGTCATGACGACAGTGCGCCACGAAATCATCATCCAGGGAGCTAAGCATATCCCCGGTGAGCTTGCACCTGGTAATTGGCAGGATTATGAGTTTTATTGGAAGCCAGGAGATCCCAGCAAAAGCCCTCAGCAAGTGGCTCCCCACCAACCGCGCCTAGATTGGCAAATGTGGTTCTCTGCACTCTCTAATTATCAAGCTCAGCCTTGGTTTGTAAATTTTTGTATTAGGCTTCTTGAAAATGAACCTGAAGTCCTAAAACTTATTCAGCATAATCCCTTCCCAGATCAAGCTCCAGGTTATTTGCGCGCCATAGTTTATGAATATAAATTTAATAGCCTAGAAAACTACTCCAAGACTGGCATGGTCTGGACTAGAGAGCTAAAGGGTCTTTACCTGCCTTCAATTAGCCTTAAATAAATTCGGAAATAAGTATTGCTCTTTTTATTTTTTTAATTATTTGCTAAGATTCACTTAAAAGATATTTATATGAGCAATGCAGGAATTCCCGTAATTCGCCGTGATCTTGTATCAATTGAGGATTGGGTTGGAGGCTTTCAACGAATTTTATCTCAGGTAAAACCTCGAGAACCTTTTGTTTTGAGTCGAGAACAGTTAGAGCAATTGAGTAAGCCTATTGATCTTGTGTTAAACAGCACAATTGATCCTTATACTTTAAAAGATGTTTTGATTGAATATGTGAAGTACGCAAACCCAGAGACGACTCTAACTGAGCATTTAAACAAAAGTCGCAATCCTGATATAAGCTCAAAAATTCAAATGGCTCTCAATGACTCATCTAAAAAGGTTTTTAATGAAATTTTTCAAAGCCTTACAAAACGGGGTCTTGGTAATATTTATAGTGATATTTATAATAATCCAGATTGCCTGAATCTAATAAACTCTATAGTTGCTTTATGCACCGGGAAAAAACTCGATCTAACAAACAGCTCAATAAAAGATCACTTATCTAAGCTAGAATCCTGTCGGCAAAACACTTTTAGAAATATTGCCTTCGGGCGACTAAAAGAAAAATTTGACCCCATTGATTACAGCAGTGACCCAGCGATCGAAGGTCCCGAGCAGGTTAGGCAAGTACTTAAAAACGCACCTATACTTGCTGTTCTGAGTGTGTTTGATTTTATAAAAACTTGCCTAGAGGAGACTGATGATGAGTTTTCAAAAGCTGATATAGATTTATTGATGAATTTAAGAGCTGAGATTAAAACCCTATAGTAGTACTATAGGGTTTTAATTTTACAGTGTTAAAAATGGTGGGCATTGAAAGACTTGAACTTCCGACCGCCTCGGTGTAAACGAGATGCTCTACCAACTGAGCTAAATGCCCTTGAAAACTGCACGGCTTTTGGTTGTTACCGGCAGAATAATCATTATACTTAAACAACGATTATTAAGCTAAAATGATACCAAAAGATGGTCTTCTGCAAAGTAATACTTACAAATTCTTTACAAACTTTTAGTGATCATACCCTTACGTACCAAATCCCTAGTGAAATTGAAGATAAAATCAAGGTCGGGCAAATTGTCGAGGTTCCTTTCCGTAATACCAAAGAAACCGCTTTGATAATAGATATATATACTAATCTGAGCGCTGAAGAAAGCACCTACAAAATCCGAGATATAGAAGATCCTGTTAGTGATGAAATTATTTACGACAAAAACTTTATTAAGCTCATAAAATTCACCGCTGACTATTACGCGTGTTCGTATTCAGAAGTGCTTGGAGCCAGCCTCGCCACCAAACTACTAAAAAAACCAAGCAAAAAAATAATTCTAAAAAACCCAGAAATTCAAGATGATCATCCTGTGATTTTGCTTTTGAAAAAAGCGAGAAACAATCAGCTAAAATGGGCTCGGCTAAAGACTTTGAGCGGGTATAAAGAAACTGAGCTAAAAAAAATTATTGCTAAGCTGAAAAAAAAAGAGCTAATCGAAATCAGCTTCCAGAGCGAGAATAAAAAAGAAAAGAAAAAAACAAATCACATAGGACAGTACGGAATCAACCCAAATATCAAACTTCCAGATCTAACAGACGAGCAAAAAACAATAATTCAAGATCTCCGAAAAAAACTCAATCAAGCCCACAAAGCTCTTGTTCACGGGGTTACAGGCAGTGGTAAAACAGAAATATATCTCCGCTTAATTCAAGAGGTTTTATCTCAAGGCAAAAACGCAATTCTATTAGTGCCAGAAATCGCGCTAGCACCTCAGCTCATAGAAAGAACTTCGGAGCGATTTGGTGAAAATAATGTTTTAGTCTGGCATAGCAATCTATCGGGCTCCGAAAAAGAGTTTAGCTTCAGGAAAATTCTTGAAAACGACAAGCCACAGATCATCATCGGCGCGCGCTCAGCTATTTTTGCGCCCATCAAAAACCTCGGTCTAATTATTCTTGATGAAGAACACGAAAACTCTTACAAGCAAGATAGCCCTAACCCTAGGTACCACGCGCGACATATCGCAAGCAAACGCTCAGAACTAGAAAACTGTCTATTGGTGATGGGTTCAGCGACTCCGAGCATCGAGACTTTTTATCGGGCGGGTAGCGACGATTACCCAGATTACAGTCTACATACGCTGTCTAAAAGAGTTTTTGATAACCCTCTGCCCAAGGTGCATATTTGCGACATGAGAGAAGAGTTTAATAACGCCAACAAAAGTATTTATTCACGCTTTTTAAAATCCAATATTGATGAGGCTCTTGAGCGAAAAGAACAAATCATTTTATTTCTTAATAAGCGCGGAACAGCGTCTCATG
>JBILGG010000065.1:0-6345 GCA_044351165.1 Candidatus Caenarcanales bacterium
ACAAAAACAAAAACAAGAATTACTTGAAAAGAGCTTGGGGAACGGAAAAGAAGTTTATTTGACAGGTCTAGAGCTTAATGAAACCAATCTTAATACCGCACTTACAAATATTGATGCTACTAACGGATATGAACTTTTGAGAATAAATAATATCGTGGATAAAACAAAAACAAACAATAAAATAGAGCTACTAAACAAGATTAAAGAATGGCATCTTAAGCAAATAGACCCAACTAAAACAAATTACGAAATTCCACTGGAAGCTGTGACTGAAATTTTGAAGTTTTACGATGATGAGAAGTTAAGTCCTGAAAAAAGACTTAACTTAAATGATTTAGACATCTACGCAAAAGCGGTTGGTGAAAAGGTTTTATACAAAAACCTTAAATCTATTTATAAATTTGAAACTGATAATTCTTTTAAATCACTTGGGGAAAGGAAAAGAAAGAACCTAATAAATAGTTATTTGGATATTTTAAAATCAGAAAACAAAGAAAAAGGTGGAAGATTACTAAATTCCTTCAAAACCGGAAAATTTCCAGTAACAGAAGAAAAAATGAAAGAGGATACAGAATCAGTTATTTCAGAAGCTAATCTTAATAGGCTAGGAGAATTACTAAATAAATTTGATAGAAATGATAAAACTAATCCCCCCGATCTGGCACTAGCTGAGTTGTTTTTAGATACTTGGTCCAGCAAACCCGGCTATAACATCAATTTCAAAACAAAATTTTTAAATGATTATTTTTTGGATACAGGTAACAAAGGATTTAAACTTACTATTAGTGAGCTAACCAGTCTTAATAAACTATATGAAACAAATCCTAATTTTGATTTAGAAAAATTAGATAGTTATGCAAAAGGAATAAAATTAAAGACTCCCTTCAATGATATTTTAAGACTTTACAAACTGGAAGCAAATCCTAATTTCAGAGGATCAAAAGAACAGATAGATCGATATATCGAGATTCTAGCTAATGGACCTAAAAACAAAAAAAGTATTTTACAAGATGCATTAAAAAGAAATAATATACAGTATCTAAACAAAAAATTAATCACGGAAAATAATATCGATTTAGCAGAACTTGACAGGGTTCTAAATTTGGCAAATGATCAAACTCAATTAAATAATTTCATTATAGGTAGTTGGGCTATAAAAAGCGGTTTTGATGAGGGTTCTAACGGTTATACTGAATATCTCAGAAAATTTAAAACTGATTATTTAGAAGCAAAAAAATTAAATATGGGTGATTTAAAAATTCTAGATGATATTTATAATATAAGAGAAACTAATCAATCCCAACGAAATAATAATGGACGAAGAATTTATGAATTTACCACAATAGATAAATTTGCAAATGCAATAGCTAATAACGTAAGTTCGAATGATATAAAAAAATATGAAAAATTCGCAAGAACAAAAAATTTAAACGTAACGCAGTTTGATAAATATCTAAATATTCTAATTGGAACAGAAGGACAAGAAAAACAAAAAATCGTTCTAGAAATGATACGCACTAATAGAGTGCCTTATAGTAATTTAAACTTTTAACCAAAAAAAGTATTTTTGACCCCTTTTAATTCAGGGTCTAAGACCGGATAATTAGTGGGCATGCAAGCTTACTGCGATGAAAATTGCATATATTTCTCAATCAGCTCCAGCACTGGGTTTGCGGGATATGATGGCACGAGGATCACCAGAGGCGGCTACACAGGCGATCCGCCTTTTAAACCAGCTAAAATCCCCTATAGTAATAATCTAAAATCCAAGCACTCAGCGGAGCATAAGGTCTATAACGCCTTCCTCCAAAATCTAAAATCGTTATCAGCTAATCTAGATCTAGCGGAATTAGAAAAATATCTTCCTAATATCAAGCAAGCTAAACTAGCTGATGATTTTTCACTTTACTGCGGAAGCACTTACTATCTGGGTTCTGGATTAGTGTTGGTGTTATCGGCACTACCTAATATTTTTGGGATTTATAATACTAGCCTTGCTTTTATGCCTGCTTATTTAGTGGCTTGCTTGGTTATAAGTTATTACACCATAAAACTTACACAAAAACTTTTTTTCTTAGCGCCCGCTTCGAAATCTGACCTGAGACTTGCATTAACAGCACTAAAGGAGGCTTTTAGACATGCACGCAATCATAAACTACAGCATTGAAATTGTTTTATTTACTTTTTATATCATCGTTACCATCGCGCTGACCAGTATGCCGCTCTGGGGCTTCAAGCTAATCGAATCGAGATTCACGCCTAAACAAAACGCTCTTAAAACCAGCTCAGCTAGTGATATAGTGGGCTTTCAGATTATTGCTTCTATCGGCACGACAACAGCAGGAGTATTTATGATCCAGATTTTGCCTTTAATATTTAGCGTTATAAACGATATCGGCGGCGAGTTTTCTGTGCCTGTGGTTTATGGAGATCATATTTCCAGCGCGCTTCCTAGCGAGTATCTAGAGAGCTTTTATGCCATTACAGCTCAGCTTGGGGACGTCATGCAGACGACAGCTCCGATGGCGGCTGTCGGGCTTGGCGGCTATAACCTACTGAATAATATCTCTCGCGGTCTTCCAGCAATTCTATCAAAAAATGAAAAGCAGTAAATTCAAAAAAAACTACGAAATACTCTGGGGGCTTGATTTTCAGAGCCTGGCTAAAATCTCGCTGAGCTTTTTTACTCTGTTATTTTTGGCTATTAATCTAAAAAGCTCTATTGATAGTCCCTTGTTTATTTTCTTGTTGATAATATTTAGTATTATTACAGCTTTTATCATAAAATCCGCTCGGGGAGACGAGATCAGCGGCTACTACTCAGCGTTTATCCTGCATCCCTTCCAGGAGTTAGTTTACTCGGGGCAGGCTAATCCTCTCTATAAAAGTATTTCGGAGCTTAATAATATTTCTGAACTTTGTAGTGATTACCTAAAAACACCAGAGGAAGATATGATTAGTGTCATAAAAATCTCACAGGGCTTTTGCTTGAACCGAGCCAGTAACTCAGATATAGAGAGCCTTATAACAGAATGGAAAAACTTACTTAGTGAAATGCACAAAAACAATATCCTAGATTCGTATTTTTTTACTAGCTCCGCTAAAGAATCCATGCAAGTATTTATCGATATTAGTAATTATAACTACCCAGATTTTAACCCTGGTTTTACCAATAACCCTAATATAGACTTCGCCTTAAAAGCGCATGGTGATTGGTACAGCAAGCTTGCTGGAAACAATAATTTCATACCTGAAACCCAAGCATATCTAATTATCAAACAAAAAAACCCTCTTAAATATAAATCTCCGTTAAACTGGAAGTTAAGCAAGCTCCTAAAAAAACCTCTAGACCTTGATAACAGTAATTTAGAGGAGCAGTCAAAACTACTTAAGCAAAAAATTAGCTCGGTGACCAGCTTCTGTGATAGTTTTAAGCTAAAAGTTTCACTACTGCAAAATCAAGAGCTTCAAGAGTTTAGAGATAAATTCCTACTTGCAACAAGCCCCCAGTGCTGGATTCGGGATCACGGTAAATTTATCGAGAATAATTTTAGGGAGCATAAGTATTCTAAGACTTACAGATTTACGGATATCCCCAGCACAAAAGAGTTTTGGATAAGGCATATTCTCAAACGCTGTAAAACCCAAGCTAGCATTGCAATACATCTAGAGACCAGAAACTCTCAGCAAGACCGTTTCAGGGCTTTATCCCGCCTAAAAAACAGCACACGCAATAAACATCTCACCGGCAGTGAGCTTGAGGCTAATAAAAAAATCTTCGCGAATTTATCTAAACAGCCTTATAGTTTTGATTTTAGTTTTTTGATCACTATCACAGCGCCCAGTATAAAAGATCTAATTGAGTTTGATCGTGAGCTAAAAAAACCTTTTATGGATATCGCTATTACTGGGCTGGATCGCCAGCAAATAAAAAATTTTGCTTCTAGTCTAGCCTCGGGTAATAACCTACTAAAGGATAAAGAAAAAATATTTGCAGATCTAGAAGATTTAAGCTCGAGTTTTCCTCTTATCGACAAACAGCTTGGCACATGTCGTGGACCGCTTTTGGGTAAGGCTCTTGATGATGAAAAGCCTGTGTTTTTTGATGAATACGACCGGGAGCATTTTTATAACAGGGGAATAAATTTTATTGGGGACTCTGGCTCTGGTAAGACTGTATCAGCGAAGCTGAGCGTTAAACGCAGGCTTAATGACACTAATAAAAAATTTTTTATCATAGACAACACCGAAGATGGTTGGGAGTTTTTTGTCGATTATTATTCGGGTCAGAAAATTGACATCGATACCAGTACCAGCCAAGAAAACTGTCTTTTTTCACCGTTATTTCTGGGTCAGGATCTAAACATCAATGATCAGGTGGATAAATGCCTAGAACTTTTTAAACTACTCCAAAACACCAATACGCCTCTTGATTATGATGAGAAGATATTTTTGGGAGAATCACTAAAAGAATTATACCGCAGGACTAGGTTAGTCGATTTAAGCGATCTTATGGTTTATATCCGCAATAAAGGCTCCGCCCAAGAAACTCTAGTGGATAAATGGTCTAAAATCTTTTATCCCTATTGTAAGGTTTCTAACGGGATTTATTCTGGATTACTGGATAATAAAAACTCTCAGATAAATAACCGCTTAGTTTTATTTACCTTCTCTAAGATACACACCACCAGGGACTACCATAACGCTAGTATGTTTTTGATTAGTGATTTTATCAGTCGAGAAGTTCAGCAAAAATCCCAAAACACACTTATTATCGATGAAGCTTGGAAACTTCTAAAAGATCATAAGAATCCCGCGGGCTCAGAATTAATCTGTCACCTGGCAAGAGCCGGTCGAGGACTGGGTCTCGGGCTCTGGACCATCTCCCAAAAACCCTCTGATATCCCGCCTGAGATCCACTCATCAGCCTCATCGACACTTTGTTTCCAGCTAAAACAGCAACAAGACCGCATGGATATGGTCAAGTACGCTAATCTAAACCCCCAAGAAGAAAGCTTCCTAAATTCTATACACCTGACGCGCGCTGGCAATGCCTTCTTGAAGACTACTATCGACTCTGGTCTAATCCGTATGGAGCTTGATCCTGTCGAGCAAATACTCACATCTTCAGTGCGAGAGTTTAGTAATATCCGCAAAAAACTATTTCAAAAAAATCTCGAACAGAATAATAGCCGCTCTGTATCCGCCCTAAAAACCGTTCAGGAACTACTCTTAAGCCCGCATGAACAAAAACCTCACTAATACCTTGAGCCCTTTTGAGAGCTGGATGCTAAAACCCGCTGTTATTAAGCGCTTGCAGGTATTTCTAGCACTTAGTATGATTTTTAATTGCTTACTAATCTTCCAAATCACCCAGGTTAATAATCCTTTAAAATCCAAGCCCTCCGAACAAAACACCCAAGTAATAATTAGTGACGATCAGCTAAAAAGCTTTATTAATAAGTATTTGAGTGCGTTCTTTGGGGTCGATACAGCAAGCCTTGAATTCATAAAAAATCATTCCGAAACTAAGTTATTCACCCAAAACCTAGAAGCAGAGATTCTCGCCCGCCAGCAAAAAAACATAAAAAGTAAATTTCAGGTGCTGGATTTGTATCTTGATCGTAAGAGCGATAGCTCTGCAACTTGCTTTATTATCGGGACTGAAATATTTCAGAACCAAGAATTCCATAACAGAAATTATTTTATCGAGTTTAATATCGACACCAAAAAACTTCTTGTCACCAATATCCCTAAATTCCAGATTAAGCCATGAAAAAACTTTTATTACTCATAACTATCGCAATAACGCTGTCGATGAGCGTTTCGGCCAAAAAACTAGATGAGATATTTAGAGATTATGATTTTAGTGAGGAGATCTTCCCCGAGACCCGCTTCCAAGAAATCAAAATAAATAATATCGACTCGCCTCTAGAATACGACCCTCAAGACCGCAAGCTAGCTAGCCAATTAGAATCGGTGATAAATCCCGGTTATGAAGAGGGTTTTAGATCACTATTGTCCCAGAGCGGGCTGTTTAATACTTTTAGTATGGGGACGGGCGCGGTGGATGTTACTTTTCAGGTGAAGAACGGAGTGAACTACGCTCTAAAAGAAAATTTTAGCGGATACTTAGAATTCCAGAGACGCAAAATCAGCGAAGAGATAATAAATGCTAATTTTAATAACCACAAAGTCATAAATAATCTTTTGATCAATAGCGCTCTATCACAGGATTCTGGCTCTGGTGATTTTTTTGATTATATATGGAATAAATTTACCCCGAAAAAATCTATAGGGTTTTTTGGGGTGATAACGAGCTTGATGAGCTTGGATGAGAATAAT
>JBILGG010000052.1:0-7042 GCA_044351165.1 Candidatus Caenarcanales bacterium
GCAGTACTACTTTTGAGTGGCAAGAATACTCTAGTAATTGTTTTAGCTTTTTGAGATGGTCTGGTAATTATGATCAGTGTGCTCTTGTGGTGATCAATTCATCAGCAAAAGACCTAAAAGCCACTAGAATTGGGGTTCCTAAGCACGGACTCTATCTAGAGGTTTTTAATTCTCGATCAGATTTTAACGCCCCCAAGAGCCACACCAGCGAAGGACTTTACACCATAAAAGAAGAAGCCCAAAACCGCCCAAACTCACTAATCATGGACATTCCAGCTAAGAGCGGATTGGTGTTTTGGCACGGAAAATAATTATGAGCTTCCCATATAAAGACCTAAGAGAATTTATTGAGGATCTAGAGCACGCCGGCGAGCTAATCCGCATCACCGCTGAAGTAGATCCGTATTTGGAGATCACCGAAATCACCGATCGCATCTCAAAATCCATCTGCAAAGACGCTAATCTAGCGAACACCGAAGCTAGATCTTACCAAGAACCGCTTGCAGAGCGGATCGGCAATAAAGCTCTTTTGTTTGAGAATCCTAAGGGCTATGATATCCCTGTCTTAATAAATGCTTTTGGCTCGCATAAGCGCATGGCCATGGCGCTTGGCGTGGATGATGATGAGCGCTGTTACGACGCTATCGGCGATAAGATCCGCTCTTTTATCAAGCCTGAAATCCCCGTCTCTTGGATGGATAAAGTCAGTAAGCTAATGCAATTATCAGAGGTGCGTAATTTTATGCCCAAGACGGTAAGATCCGCTCTCTGCCAAGAGGTTGTTATCCTGGCAGAAAATGCCTCTAATATACCCATGCTCGATAAATTGCCCATCCTTACCTGCTGGCCGGGCGATGGCGGTCCGTTTATTACTCTTACCTCGGTCTTCACCCGAGACCCCGACAAACTCGGCTCTGGGCGCAACGTAGGCATGTATAGATTACAAAAGTTTGATAATAGCAGTACTGGCATGCACTGGCACAAGCACCACGACGGCGCTCACAACTATCAAAAATCTCTCAAAAAATCTCAAAACTCCAGCACCGGCAAAGAAGAACTGCGCATGGAAATGGCCATCGCCATCGGCACCGATCCGGTGATCACTTATGCTGGTACAGCGCCCTTGCCGCCTGGGATCGATGAGATGATACTGGCTGGCTTCATCCGCAATAAACCAGTCGAGTTAGTGCAGTGTAAGACTATCGATATTGAAGTGCCGGCTAGCACCGAGATTGTACTAGAGGGCTATATCGATCTCAGTGAGCCGCTTGTAACCGAGGGGCCTTTTGGAGATCATACTGGGTTTTATTCGCTGGCTGATAAATACCCGAAGTTCCATCTAACAGCTCTCACTCACCGCAAGAATCCTATTTACGCCACCACCATAGTCGGTATCCCGCCTCAAGAGGATTGCTATCTGGGTAAAGCTACCGAAAGAATATTCTTGCCTTTGCTACAACTCGTTTGCCCAGAGGTTTTGGACATGCACTTGCCTTGGGACGGAGTGTTTCATAGCTGTGCGCTAATAAAAATCGACAAGAAATACGCTGGGCAAGCTCAAAAAGTAATGAATATAATTTGGGGGATTGGTCAATTAGCTTGGACCAAGTCTATCATTGTGTTTGATAAGGAAGTCGATATCCATAATTACGCTGAAGCTGCGATGTATGCCTTCGGTAATGTCGATCCCCAGCGCGATATGAGCTTCTCTAAGGGCGCACTGGATATTCTGGATCACTCCGCGCCGATTATGGGCTACGGCTCAAAAGTCGGTATCGACGCCACCAAAAAATGGCCCGAAGAAGGTTTTACTCGTGAGTGGCCAGATAAAATTATTATGAGCCCAGAAATAAAAGACCAAGTTAGCGCCAGGTGGTCTGAGATTTTTGGAGTTTAGTGGGTGAGCTAGCCCTCAGATAACACTCGGCTAATTGTAACAATATTACAATTAGCCCCTTGTGATTAACGGAATTCCCCAAAACCTTAAAAAGGCAATATAATCGAATATATGGAACTCGGACAAATCGGTTTAATTTCTGCACTGGCGCTTGTTAATGGCTTAGTTTTACTTGGATTAAGTGCGGGGATTCAGAGATTTTTTGGGATTTATAACCCAGGCGGAGTAAAAAACGAATCCTACGAGTGCGGTATGAAATCCGAGATGAACGCTCAAGTCCAGTTTGATATTAAGTACTATTTGTTTGCGATAATTTTTATCGTTTTTGATGTGGAGTTTGTGTTTTTAATGCCGTGGGCTAATTTGTTTAATATGATTCCTGCTGGACAACGCGGGTTTATAATTTTTGAGGCTTTTATTTTTGTGGCGATCTTGATGATAGGTCTTGTTTACGCTTGGAAAAAAGGCGCGATCAACTGGAATCAAGATTAAGCTCTTTTCCACAGCTCGGTAGTATTTTTTAGTAACATAGCAACAGTCATCGGACCGACTCCGCCAGGGACAGGTGTGATCAAACTCGCTTGCTGACTAGCTTCTAGAAACTCAACATCACCCACGATTTTTTTTGTGCCATCAGAGCTGAGAACCGGATTAATACCTACATCGATCACCACAGCGCCAGATTTTATCCACTTACCGAGAATCGCCTCAGGCTTGCCAATAGCCGCCACGACTATATCTGCTTGAGCGACTTCCAGCGCGAGGTTTTGAGTCTGGCTATGAGCAAGAGTAACAGTAGCATTAGCATTACTCAGCATCAGAGCGACAGGCTTGCCCACCAAAAGACTTCTGCCGATCACAAGCACGCGCTTGCCAGAGAGCGCTACACCAGAGCGCTTTAGCAGTTCCATACAACCCTTAGGCGTGCAGGGAAATATCGCTGATGGGGAGTCAAGCAAGACCTTGCCTAGATTAAGAGTAGTAAGTCCGTCAGCATCCTTATGCTCGCTGATAGTATCCAAAATCTCTTGGGTAAAGGGTTTTAGGGGAGTTGGCAAAGGGAGCTGAAGCAAAATCCCATCCACGCTGGTATCAGAATTATAGGAATTAATCACAGAGATTAATTGCTCTTTTGTACAATCCGCTCCCAGAACGGTTTTAAAAGATTTGATACTTAGCTCGGCGCAAGCAGATTGCTTCTTGGCGACATAGAATTGGCTGGCAGGGTCATCTCCGACCAGAATTACCGCAAGACCCGGGGCGCGCTTGGAGTGAGCAAGTAGATTTTTTATTTCTAACTTGAGTTCGTCTTTTATTTCTTGAGCAATTTTTTTGCCATCAATAATCATCAATATAATTTTAGCTCAATTTTTAGACCATGCCTAAAATGGCTTGAAATATACTATCCCAAACACTAATCACGCGAGCATTCGCTGCAAAAGCGTTTTGGAAGCGGATTAGATTAGCCGCTTCTTCTTCGATAGATACACCGCTTACACTCTGTCTTCTGGTTTCTAGTGCCGATAACAATCCTTCGGAATTACTCTTGCGTGAAAGAGCGACATTGCCGCGAGTCCCAAAATCACCAACTACTTCAGACATCTTGTTATTAAAATTATTAGATGAATTGTTTTCGACACCTTGAATTACAGAGATGCCAAAATGTCCTTGATTATCTGTAAGATCCGCATCTACACTGGTATTCATCTTGAATCTGACAAAAGCGGCTCCGGCAGGAATAGTACCAGAATAAGTTACTTGATCCGAGGGCGCGCCGAGTGACGGCGGGAAGTCAATCGCTGAGCCTATTACAACACCGCTTGCATTAGTAAATTCGATTTGGACTAGACTTGAAGAAGCCAGAGTACTATTGGTACCTGCGTTCATCAAGCTGCCATTATTGTCAATAATGCCTTTCACATTGATCTTGATATTTTCACCAGGAATAACAGGGATAGTACTTGTTGAATAACCACTATTAGTAGAATCCAAATAAAGTTTTTCTGATTGAGAGCCATCGCTAATAATTGCAGAAGTACCAAAAAACAAATCTGCGATTTCGGTAATTATGGCTCCATCACTAGCGGCTCCTGTCTTACCTTGGGCAAACAAGCTTGCGTTAGATAAAATATTAGAATTAACCGCAAAATTACTAGCACTAGAACCTATGAACAATTCAGCTCCTGGATTACCACTGGCGGTTTTGCCTAAAACCGAAATTTTGTTCACTGAATCTTTTATACTCATGGCAAAATCGGATAAAGAAGCGCGCATCTCTGGTATTTCTTTATTGGTAGCAGTTAAATAGCCGCCAATAGTACCTGTAGGATTATCGATGTAACCGACTGTCGTTTCAAAAGCATCGTTAGTAACTAATTTTATTTTATTAGGATTTACTCCAGCACTTGTTTCTCCATCAACAAGAGCAAACTTATATTTAAGACCTTGGCTGGTTAGAAGCTCTGTAGATACAGCATCAGAACCAGTCGTAGTGCCCGCAGTAAGACCGAGAACAGTATTAGCCGAGCCCGCTGATATAACCACCTCAGCATCAGAATTATTAAGCGCATTTTCAACCATCGAAGTTTGCAGTACCAGCTTACTGTCACTATTTAAAGATGCTATATCTCCCTTGCCGCCAGCCGCTCTAAAAGTGGTGTTGATTTTTTCTACAACATCACGAATAGAAGAATTAGCTTCGAAGTTTACAGTAAAAGGACCTGTCGCTGAGCCGTTTCCATTATTAATGCTTAATGTAAGAGAGTTATTACCAGCAGTTAAACCCGCAATAGGACTATCTATATTAGAAAATGTATTAGAACCTGTGACAAGAGCCTCACTGGGATTGACTTCCATCGCGAGCTTAGAAAATTGACCATCGCCCGCTTTGATGATTTTGATATTCATTAATTTACTAACTTCATCAAGAAGCACATCTCTACTGTCTTCTAATTCAGCTATAGATTGACCTTGATTTTGAGCTACTAACACCTGCCCGTGAATTTTTCCAAGCGCAGCTAATTTTTCATTTAATGAATCTACTGATATGGGTAATTCTCCAGAGGGTTTGATCGTGAGATTCTCTTCAAGAGTATGAATCGACTGATCAATTTGCTTAAAACTATCTGTAAGAGCAACAGCCGAATTCAAGAATACTGTTCTTGCTGTTTCTTGTTCAGGACTGGATGATAAATCACTGGCCGCTTGAAAAAACGCATTTAGCTTAGATGTTAAGCCTGTTTCACTAGGCTCACCTAATATGTTATTTAATTGGACGGTAAGATCTGCAATAACCTCATCACGTCCCACGGAAGCATTTTGTTGACGTAGTTGTTGATCAAGGAAATTATCGCGAACCCTTTCGATCTTATCAATTAGAACGCCTGACAGTAATCTAAGCTTCGTGATACCACCAGTGGAATTAGAGCTAGCTTCTTGAAAGCTTAAGGTCTTGCGAGTATAACCTTCATTATTAGCGTTCGCAATATTATTACTGGTAACATCCAATGCCACTTGGGAAGCTAACATCCCCGAAACACTGATAAACATACCGCTAAATGACATTTGATTTTACCCTTTTACCCTATAAAATTTGACAACGAATAACTAAAGAAATTTGATGAGGTTCGAATCGAAGTCTGCAAAGCACTTTGAGCATTAGACAACTTGACATTCGCCTCAATCATATCCAAATCCTGGATCGCCGATAAATCACTTTCAAGCTTAATATTCAAATCATCAGCAGAGGACTTAAACATTTGTGCTTGTCCCACCAGCAGTCCGACTGTACTGATTTTGGAATTGATTTGTCCAAGATTAAAATCAATATTATCTAATAGGTTTCGGATCGCGTTTTCATCATTACTTGATAAAGCTGATTCAAGATTAGCAAGAGTTTTCATGATACCCATCTCCATACCAAAAGCTTTTTGTTTTTTGAGATGTAATTCATCGGTCAAAGCACTTGTAGAACTTTTATCAATAGAGATCATAGCCTTACTATTGGCTGAATTGCCAGTAATCAAACCAGTATTAAAATTCAAATAGCCTGCTGGACTTTCTTGCGCGATAGAACCAGCTCCACCAGCGGCATTAAAAGCAGTGTTGATTTTGGTAATTATTGTAGACAGATCATCTCCAGCGCTAATTGAAGCTGTGAAATTTGTAAGATTATCGTTACCATCATTTATAGAAAAAACCAAGTCTCCATTAACTGAACTGACGGGATTAATTACTAAACTTTTTAATGTGGCACTAGTAGCATCACCAACCAAAGCTTCTTTTAGACTCACACTGCTAGGTTGTTTGTTTATATATCTATCTTTACCATCATCTTGATTATGCTTATAAATAGCCGTGTCAAAAGGTGCTCCATCATTGAGTCTTAAAGTCTGCAAATCAGACTGTTGACCAGAAAAAATATATTTATCTCCGACTTTTGAATTAGCCAGCTGAACGATAGTTTCTCCCAGAGTTCTAAGCTCGTTTTTATAAATTATTCTTTCATCGGCTGAAGTAGATCCGTTACTACTTCTAAGAGCAATTTCTTTTACTCTGTTTAATATGTCGTTAATTGAGCGCAACGGGGTTTCAGCGGATTCTAACTCGGATATAGAGTAATCTAAATTCCTATTAACTTGTTTATTCTCAAGGATACGCCCGCCTGTTTCGACAGACCCGATTAGTGCAACAGGATCATCATAAGTAGTAACAAAACTTTTGCCTTCGTTGATTTTTTTGGAAAGATTGATAATCTCTTTTTGATTATCAGAGACTTGCTGACTCAAAAGAGAAAAAACCATATTCGTACTTAATCTATCTACCATTTAATCTCCTAAATCCTCAAAAAGTCAAAAACATTCTGACTGATTATATTTGCTGAGGTCTTCATCGTAGCTTGAAGAATTGCTTGCGCTTTGTTAACCTCTTGAATCGCTTCGACCGCGGGTATTTTAGCGATATCAGATTGTTTGATTTGAAAATCCATTTTTAATTCACTATTTTTTTCTGTAACAGCATTAAACTTACTTACCAAATCACCAAGTTGAGCTTTTGTTGCGATAACTCGATTTAAGTTTTCGTCAAGATCAATTATCAAAGTTCTCAAAGACTCACTATCATTGGAGTTATAAGCCTCGTCAAGCT
>JBILGG010000054.1:0-6886 GCA_044351165.1 Candidatus Caenarcanales bacterium
TTTGCCAAAATATATTTTTGAACATTCAGCAAAAGATATCTGGAACTTCCTAAAAAATATTGTCCTAAACACGACTTATGTTTTACTAGGATTTTGTGTTTTGGTTTTTTTACTTAAGCCTTATGTTCTGACTGCCTTTATTAATAAGCAAGCTAATCCAGAATATTTTAATTTAACACTGTTAAATATAGATATTTTATTACCGCTTATTATTATTGCGGGGCCGATTGGGATTTTGTTTGGGGTTTTGAATTGCTATAAAAAATACCTGGAACCCTCACTATCACCGGCGATGATAAATGTCGCACTAATAGTAGCTGTGTTTTTTATGGGAGATAGTTTTAGTGGTCTTGCTCTTGCTGTCGGTACTAGTATCGGTGGAGTTTTATCCTTGCTTTTGCAAGTGCCAGCTTTAGTCGACATTAAAAAAAATCATCTAAAAGATAACCCTTCTCAAAAAGATCTAAGCCAAAAATCTTTTTCGGAAATTTTGTACCCTGCTTTACTGGCGACTATTGTCAGTCAGCTGATTGTGTTTGTGGATAGTTTTTATTGTAGGGATCTAGAACAAGGATCCTGGAGCGCGCTGGTGCTGGCTAATCGTCTTGTACAAATGCCTCTGGGAGTGCTTTTGACGGCGTTCTTGGTGCCGGTGTTTCCGCGAATTGGAGAAGTTATCGCTCGCGGCGATAATCAAGAAGTCGCGCGCCTACTAAAAAAAGCAATTAAGACTATGGTGGTTCTTTGTGTGCCTGCTGTGATTGTGGGATGCTTGTGGTCTGAAGATATAATTAGAATTTTATTTCAGCGCGGCGCTTTTACCGCGCACTCGACTCAAATGGTGGCTTCGGTGTTTTTCTATTTATGCTTTTCGATTCTGCCTTACGTCATCCGCGACAGTCTTACGCGCGCTCTTTATAGTTACGGGGATAGCAAGTCGCCTCTCTATGTGATAATTTTTGCGATTTTTGTAAAACTCATACTTAATTATTTTTTGGTCAAGCAGTTTGGACTTGATGGCTTGGCGATTTCTACGACTATTATTTCGATACTGAATGCAGGGATACTATATGGGGTTTTGAAAAAGAGATTTGCTCTTTAGATGTGGGCTAATTGTAATAATATTACAATTACACTTGTAAAAAGCATTGTAAAACCTAGATTTTAGCTAAATTGCGATTTTTTCAATTGTAATATTGTTACAATTAGGGCTTCTCTGG
Source organism: Candidatus Caenarcanales bacterium (assembly GCA_044351165.1). Taxonomy (GTDB): domain Bacteria; phylum Cyanobacteriota; class Vampirovibrionia; order LMEP-6097; family LMEP-6097; genus JBEAYS01. Next base: position 1,221 of record JBILGG010000054.1, read on the forward strand.
CGCTGGTTCTTCTGAAAAATCTCTCTGGTGAGCGATCATATATTTAGTAGCATTTCCATTAACCAGAGATTTTAATTTTTCTATTATTTGTCTTGAATTTTTAAAAACTATGGAAGGGTTAGGACTTCTACCAGCTTCAGTAAAAATATTTTCAACTTTTTCTAGCGTGACTTGTTGTTCAGATCGAATAGCTTGATCCAGTAAATAAAATAGATTCTCTAGTTCCATAATTAATGGTTGTTTCTTGTTGTTAAAATCTAAATTATTACTTTCAATATGAGTAATCAAGCAGTCCATATATCCTAAAACTTGTTCTAAGTCATTATCTTGGCATATATATTGAGCAAAATCTCTAGATAATTCTGAAGTTCGATGACTTTGCTGTCGTTCCATAAAGTTAAATGGGAGCAATTCGCTTTCCCAAAATCTATGTAATTTGAAATTGTTTTTTTGATTATCGTGTTGAACTTCTAAAACTATCTTAGGATCAAAAAGATATTCTGCAACAATTTTTTTTGGGTCATCTAAAAGTAAAATAAACAAATTGTTTAAAAAATCCACGACTCTTGTTGCGTAAGCTGTTCGATTTGAATCATTTACAATGCTTACATTAATCTGATACAAAGCTTGAGCAATTTTATTAAGGGAATTTTCATATTTAATATGATTAGGATTATTTTTTAAATCTCTACAGTCTCCAATGCTGATTTTTTGAATTATTTGTTTTATATCTCTGTGCACGTAATCAGGACAAAAATCATCAACAAGAGTATTTAATAGATCTCGCACTTTTTGGACAGTATGTTTATTTTCTTGCTCAACAAAATACTCAGAGATTCTCTTTCTGTAATACGGAAGATCATTTCCTCTATAAAAGAATTCTGGTTGTTGCCATTTACTCATGACTAATATTAAGTATAGACTTTTAATGACGGAAAATCAAGAATGACCATCTTGTTAGTACTGTTTGTCAAGTTACAAGCTTAAACTAAGTTAGTGTCTGCTCTGAAATGCTTTATAATACAAAGAGTGATTAGGTTAAGAAACGTAACTAAAGAATACGGAAATATCAAGGCTCTTGATAGTGTGAATCTTGAAATCGGCGCGGGCGAAATGGCGTTAGTGGTAGGGGCTAGCGGTGCGGGTAAATCTACCTTGATGAAATTGCTTTACCGCGAAGAAAAACCTGATGCCGGACAGATAATAATAGGTAATATTGATGTCGGCTCTTTATCGCACACAAAAATCCCATACTTAAGAAGACGCATGGGAATAGTTTTTCAGGATTTTAAGCTGCTTCCTCATAAATCAGCTTTTGAAAATGTCGCTTACGCGCTCAGAGGCTTAGGCGCTGAGGAGTACGAAATCCAAAAACGTGTCTCGGGTGCATTGAAGCTTGTAGGGCTTTTGGATAGAGCGTTTAATCTGCCTAGCGAACTTTCTGGCGGAGAACAGCAACGAGTCGGCATAGCGCGCGCCATAGTCCAAGGTCCGCCCCTAGTGATCGCAGACGAGCCCACTGGTAATCTCGATCCTAATACAAGTTTTGAAATTTTTACTCTCCTGGAGAGAATCGCCCAGCGCGGCACGACCATCTTGGTTAGTACTCATAACCAATCTCTAGTAAAACATTTTGGTAAGCGAGTTATCGCCCTTGATAAAGGAAAAGTAATTTCAGATACCGGTTCTACCTTTACGACTGGCTCTGGGGGCGGGTTTGCAAGGAGCTAATTATCGATGCGTGAATTAAGAGTAGTATGGAGAACTTTACAAGAGGCTTGGTCTAGTATCAAATCCTCGGGCATTTCTAATTTTATTGTTATTAGTATTTTGGCGGTGGCGCTTGCGTTGTTTGGTGGAGTGCTTCAGCTCAATTCATCAATTAAGCAAATCTCCCAAAACCTAGACACTCAGCTAGAGTTTTCGATTTATCTTTTGGACTCTGCTAATGTCGAGGAGATCGCTCGCCAAATCAGTAGATTAGATAAAGTAGAAAAAGTCGAAATCGTTACCAAGGATGTAGCTTGGCAGAGATTCAAAGAAAAATTTGATTTTAGAGATATTTCCGGTAACCCACTGCCCAATACTCTCCACGTAAACATCAGACGGCCACAGGATTTGGACGAGGTGATTACCGAAGTAAAAAAACTTTCTGGGATAGAGCAGATCAGTTATGCTCCTGAATTATTTAATGGTCTTGAAAGAATTCGATCGATACTTTTTTCTTTTGGGATTTTGATTACACTAATTTTGGCTTTAGGGACTATTACTATTGTCTCGAATACTATTCAATTAGTAATAAAATCTAGATCTCTTGAGATCGAAATTTTGCGCTTAGTCGGTGTCGATGACTGGTTTATACGCGGTCCATTTATTTTTCATGGAATTTTTTATGGAGTTGCTAGTGCGCTTTTAGCGATAGTGCCGCTTTTGCTTTTTCAAAATTTTGTTTGGAACTCGTTCCAGACCTCCTTTAAGACGATAATGCCCGTAACTTTTAATTTTGATTCCGGCAGTGATCTGGGAATGATATTTTTTATTCTGGCGCTGACGGGGATTTTGGTCTGCGGTACTAGCTCGTATTTTACTACCGAAAGATATATAAAAATCTAGCTTGAGCTTAATTGCCTAAAAGCCTCATAGTAAACGGTTTGTACGGTACTAGCCAGGTTTAGACTGCGTGAATGAGTCGAGCTCATGGGCACGGTGATACAGCTCTGGGCGTAGCGGTCTCTGAGATCTTGGGGCAAGCCTTGGGTCTCTGGTCCGAACACTAAATAATCACTAGTCTTATAATCCACTGCCCAAAAGACCTTGGTGGTTTTGGTGGTAAGTAACCACAAAGTCACTGGCTGATTGAGATTGATGAATTCATCCCAGTTTTTGTAAGTTTGGTAATTTAAAAACTGCCAGTAATCTAACCCTGAGCGCTTGAGATATTTATCGTCTAGCTTGAAGCCCAGCGGCTCGATAAGGTGAAGTTTTAGATCGTTTGAAACGCAGAGTCTGGCGATGTTTCCGGTGTTTTGCGGAATTTCTGGCTGGTATAAAACGATATTAATAAAGTTTTTTTGCATGACTAAACTAAACTCACATGGCTCTCAAGCTCCCTCAGCATCTGGGGTCTAAGGTCTTGATCTGGATCTAGATGATTAAAAACTCTAGTCGCGTAATAATCAAAACCCATATTCTTAAGCTTAAGGTATATATCCTGATTAAAATTACTAAAGCCGGTAGCATAGAGCTCCAATCCCTCACGGCCAGCGCTTTTTAGGTCTCGTGCCAGTTTTTCAGTGTCGATCACTTGGTCTTCTATGACCAGATTTATATCCGGGCAGTTTAAAAATTCTTGGCGTATATCTTGGTAATCTTGCGGAGTTTTAATAAAAACTTTTTTGCTAGAACTCGCTTGCTGACTGCCTGAGCTTAGAAAAATTCTAGACAGATGGTTTTTTAGTTCTGGGTAAGGACCTTGTAGAATTCTAAGAAAATCACTAGAGCTATTACTCAAGCAAGGAAAAACTTTTATAGCAAGTTTTTGACTTAAGTTAAAAACTCCAGGATCCTGAATCCCAGGCGCATACAGGAGGTTAGTGGCGGCACAAAATTTTTCGACTTCTGGATTATAAGAAGGCGCAAAAAATTTAATGGGCGCGCTTGGCTTAAATTCTGTAAGAAGATTCTCTAGCCGGTAAGCTTGCTGGATATCAAGTACTGTCCCGAAGCTTAGCTTGAGACCCAGTCTGTAAGCGTGTTTTAAGACCTCAGCAGATTGGCCCCAAAAATCTATGGAAGCTAATGAGATCTCGACTTCAGCAAAAAACTCGGCTAAGACATTAAGAGCAGTTAAATAAATCTGGGGCTTAGAGCTTAGATTAGGCTGGTTAAAATTGAGTATAGGTAAAAACCGCATCAGGACTCTCTTTTGAAGATGTTTATGATTTTAAGATTAGGCATTAAAGGCTTGAGATAGTAATTAAGCTCATCTTCGATCATAAAAGCTTGCTCTTTTGTTATGATGGGCAATTCTCTAAACTCTATGTAGTCTGGCACTTGCTCGCTGGGGCTGGAAGGTGCGTAGTGATTGCCTCGCGTGTCTATCCAATACTCACCGCTTTTGGAGATGGGCTTGGGTCTAGATGGGGTGTTTAGCTGGAGATGATTGATATTAAGTTCTAGAATTAGATCAGCTAGTTTTTTGGTGTAGTTTTTTTCTTGCTCCAGAAACTTGGGCATGAGCATGATTTGGAGCTGGAGCCTAGGAGGAGTATGTGTGAGTGCTTGCGTATCAGCGACCAGAAGCTTAATGCCATTAATAATAGTATCCATGGTAATCCCATCAGCTGGTTGATTAATTTTTTTGAGGAGCTCATCGTCGTAGGCATCAAGCTTGAGCGAGATTTGATCAGCTGTCAGCAAGCCCGCTCTAGCAGATGAATTCATCAGCGTGGTAGCATTAGTCAAAATCGAAATCGGCACGGCACGCTCTCTATGAGCATAAAGTTTTTTTATTCTAGTAATCAGCTCTACTAAATTTTCTGCAAGAGTCGGCTCCCCTGAGCCAGCAAAAGTTATGACATCAAGATCCTCGTATCTAAACTCTCCTTGCTCTTCGAGCTCTTTTAAATCTTCAAGTATAAATTCAGTTGGTACATAGACCTTGGATTCGGTTGTGATTTTTTGGATTTTACCGAGCTGGCAATAGACACAATTAAAAGAGCAGGTGCTAATGTCACCGATAGGATCTATGCCCAGTGAAGTGCCGGAGCGCCACGAGCGCACGGGTCCGTAAACATATTTATTTCTGGTAATTGCAGGCATTAAATATAATTTTAATAAACTGTTCTACCTTAATTCACCTAGAATAATAAAAAACTTATAATAAGCTATAATGTGATACATGAACGTAAAAACCAGCACCTGGTCTAAAACTTTTAACACTTTACTCTGGGGCAATTCTGTGGCTCTTGCCTGGACTTGGGGCATAGGATTGTTTTTTTCTGTGCAGGTGGCGATACAGTTTGGGTTTAGCGCGCTGATGAAATTTGCCACTATTGATGCTGTGGGCTTGGCTTTATTTGGGATAATAAATTCTTTTATCGCCCAAAAATACAAAAACGCTAATGAGTTTGAGGCGGTGTTTTTATCAAAGGCTAGAAATTTTAAATTTGCATTTTTGTTTTATCAGTTTTTGGCGGTAACGCTGACGATTTTTTGTTGTCTAAAATATGTAACCTTGCCCTTGGGCGTACTGTCGATCCTGGTGGCAGGGGTGTTTATCGGTGCGGTGATTTTTTTGGGCGAGGAGTTTGATATTACTCGCATAAAATATAGTCACGCTGTATATAGCTTGCTGATTGGTTTTGCTTTTTGGATGTTTTTAAATTCTTCTCTTTTTAGTGAAGGGTTTTTCTTGTCTGCGGCTTTTGGCTCCTCGACAAACGGCTTAACGGCGACCCTTGCTATTGATCAAGGTTTTGTAAATTGGTTTAATCAGGCTTTTAGTTTTACTCCGCTTTATACTTTTAATTCTGGTGGTATGGAAATGGCTTTTTGGATCCCAATCCTGGTGGGCTTTTTATGCGGTCCTTGGCTGGATATCCAACACTGGCAAAGAGCTGTTCAAATCAAAAAAGAGGGTCTTTCTCTTTCGGGAAGCTATATAG
>JBILGG010000056.1:0-6865 GCA_044351165.1 Candidatus Caenarcanales bacterium
ATTTAATAGTAAATGGTGGAGGCGACGAGGAACTGCCCCTCGTGTCCAAAAATTATTCAAAACAAAGCACTACGAGTGTATTCTATGGATCTAAGATGTTGCCGTTCTTATGAGCACAGACACTCAACGGGTTCTAAGCTTATGTTCTTAGCCTTTCATGGTAAACCTATCAAACCATGATTAGCGCACTGACCTGTTAGTGCCTCTCTATCCTAAGCGGTTAGCCCTCAAGCAGAGAGGATGTGTCCACAGTTTGTCGGGACGTTTACGCAGCTAGTGCGTACTGAGCAGGTGTTACTGCTACAGATTCAACATCAAATTCTGATTTTGCACTTATGTTTTGCCTTGATTTTGAACAGGTCCTAGGCTACCTGTACTCGCGTTTTATAATGTTTAACCTCTGTCAAACCTAATACGCCCCCATAAGGGTTAAAACTCGCGCAAATTGCCAAAACAAAAACGCACAAGTTCTATTGAATAATACTTTCAGATTACAGCCTTATTAAAGGTATGTTAATCATATCATTCCCAGTTTAAAAAGGTTTTAAACCTAGCTCTAAAAACGCCGATCTTACAGGCTAAAAGGCTAATTGACACTTTCTGGGGCAAGACCAGCTCTTTTATGGAAGACTCAGCGATTTTAGCAATAGATAAACCAGCCATAAAAAAACTAGAAAAAGATGGGTTTATAGAAGTGAGTAAATATTCGATAAAAATTTCTGACTAGCATACACTGCTCTAGACAAAATTCACGACAATTATTCAATCTATCTCACCGACAAAAGCCCCAAGACCTCGGCGATCGAGTGTTCATCGGCTTTGTGGACTTGCTCGGCTGAAGCCATGTCGGATTGTTTCATCGCCGTCTGCGGATCTTTTAGACCATTACCAGTCAGAATACAGACCGCAACGCTCTCGGGAATAATTTGTCCAGCGTGCGCTGACTTGATCAAACCCGCTACCGAAGCGGCAGACGCAGGCTCGCAAGCAAGACCTTCTTGCTGATGAATAATACGATAAGCGCTAAGCATCTCTTCGTCGCTGACCATATCTATTAAGCCGCGCGACTCATCGCGCGCTGTCAGGGCTTGCTTCCAGCTTGCTGGATTGCCGATCCTGATTGCAGTTCCGACGGTTTCGGGCTTCTCGACGACATGACCTCTCACGATAGGAGCGGCTCCCTCAGCTTGATAGCCATACATGCGCGGGCGATCTTTTGGGTTACGGACATAATCGGTAAAACCCGCCCAGTAAGCGGTAATGTTGCCGGCATTACCGACAGGGATACACAAGTAATCAGGAGCAGATCCAAGCTCATCGCAAATCTCATAAGCGCCGGTTTTTTGGCCCTGGATTCTAAAAGGGTTTACAGAGTTTACAAGTTCGATGGGGTATTTTTCGGTCAGCGAGCGCACTATCTCCAAAGCCTTATCAAAATTGCCTTCTATCTGGATCACTTTAGCGCCGTAAATCATCGCTTGGGATAATTTGCCGAGCGCCACCTAGCCCGCCGGAATAATTACGAAGCAATCCATCTGGTAGCCCATAGCGCGGGCGCGCGCTGAATAAGCCGCCGCTGAAGCGCTGGTGTTACCGGTGCTAGCACAAATAATTTTTGTAGCGCCCTTCTCGACTGCTTTTGAGACGGCCATCGTCATACCACGATCCTTAAAAGAGCCTGAGGGATTGAGTCCTTCCATTTTTAGATATACTTTTAGACCCGGGACTTTACAGAGTTTGGCGATATAAGGGGCGGGCACAAGTGCGGTATTACCCTCATTTAGCGATATAATTGGGGTTTGATTATTAACCGGCAGGAATTGTGAATACTTAAGAATAGTGCCTTGGTAAGCCATATATCATAAATGATACAATACAGTTATCATGCAAATCAGTAAAAAAAATCGCACCATGATTAAACAACCCGATTTTAGTGTCTCTAAAGTCAATCAAGAAAGAGCGACTAAACTTTTTGAAAACTTTATGAACGCCACCAAGCGCAATATTGAGAAGAATATTTCTGAGTTCTCGACTCTATCTGCCCTAAAACGTCTTCTAAAAGGCTCCAAAAACGATCCTACGGACGCGCAAATCCTCGAAGTAATCAAAAGACTCGACCGCGACAAAATAAACTCGCAAATCGCCATCCAGATCTCTGAATTTTGCCAAATAAAAGCCCAAAATCTCCAAAAAATCACCCTTCTTAAGCTAATTCCGTTTTTTATCGGTAGTATCGGGCTGGTGGTGCTGGGATCTTTGACTTTGATGGTAAAACCGCTTAGCTTGCAAAATCCAGAAATTTATAAATTTTTGATACCAATGCTAATTTTTATTCCTCTTTTTGTATGGGGGATTTTACGCCGTAAATCAGCGAAGCTCGACATGATTTCGATCAATGTCGTTTTGCAAGGCGCGACAGCTTACGCTTCAGCAAAGATGCAGGGTAAAGGGCAAATCGCCGCTATGCAAAATCTCGATGAGATGAGAAGAAAAGCTAAGTCGATGGAAAAAAAACAAAAAGAAACAAAAAAGAAATAGCTTGAAAAAGAGTTTTTTTAGTAGCACAAAAACCAAAATCCTTGGAATCATCCTCTTGATTGCTTTTGATCAGTGGTCTAAATCTTGGGTGAGATTTAATCTTGTCGATAATCCCATGGTCTTAATAAATAATCTAATCGAACTCAACTACCAAAAAAACACCGGTATCGCTTTTAGTCTCCTAAATAATAATGCTTTGGTTTTGACCTTAGTCAATTCCACTATTGTAGCGGCATTGATCGTATGGCTCATCAGCCAAAAAAAACTTTCTTGGATTTTTGTATTTGTGATAGCTGGCGGGATTGGTAATCTCATCGATCGTTATACGCTTGGCTATGTGGTCGATTTTATAAACCCACTATTTGTGAACTTCGCGGTTTTTAATATTGCTGATGCCTATCTCAATATTAGTGCGGGTTTAATGCTAATAAGGATATTTATTCTACGTGAAAAAACTCTCATATAGTATCGACGAAACCAGCTCAGGCACTCGGCTAGATGCTTTTTTGGCGAGCATCTCGTCTGAGGATATTTCTAGATCCTTCGCTAAGACTTTGATTGAAGAAGGGCGAGTGCTTGTTAATGGTAAACCCACCAAGGTAAGTCATAAGCTAAAAGCTCAGGATCAAGTCACCGTCGATATTCCAGAATCTAAGGCGCTAGAATTAGCTCCGGAAAATATCCCTCTTGATATCGTTTATGAAGATGATGATCTGATGGTCATCAATAAACAAATCGGTCTGGTTACTCATCCAGCACCAGGCAATTACACTGGCACATTAGTTAATGCCGTGCTCTATCACGCTCAGCATACGGGTTCTAAGCTCTCTGATATAAATGGCGTGCTCAGACCAGGAATCGTTCACCGACTTGATAAAGATACTAGCGGCTTGATTCTAGTCGCCAAATCTAATACGGCTCACAAATCTCTAGCTGAGCAAATCCAGTCTAGGACTTGCTCGCGCATTTACCTAGCTCTTGTCCAGGGCTATGTAAAAAACGAAAAAGGCACTATCGACAAGCCTATTGGTAGGCATCCTAGCGAAAGACATCGCATGACCTGCTTTAATGCTAAGACTGATAGTAACTCCGCTCGCCACGCGCGCACTCACTACCGCGTCATCGAAAGAATTAATTTTAAACAGCATGATTACACTCTTATCGAAGCTAAGCTAGATACCGGCAGAACTCACCAAATTCGCGTGCATTTCTCATGGCTACGACATCCTGTGATCGGTGATCAAACTTACCAAGCCTCCAAAAAAACTCACATAAATGTCTCACGCCCGCTTCTACACGCTTCCAAGCTATCTTTTGTTCATCCGATCACCCAAGAAAAAATGAGTTTTACGGCGCCTTTGCCTGAGGACTTTTTGAGGGTTTTAGAGATCATTAAGCAGTAGGTTAAGCCCAGGTTAAAAAAATCTCTATAAACTATCTTACTGAAACCACTTTTTAATCTTATGAATCAAAAATTTTCTCAAGATTTTACGGGCTTATTTAAGCGCAAACAAGACCCAGAAACCAAGTATCAAACTCCTAGCCCAATGTTAAAATCTCGAGTAATTCTCGCGGCTGAAGCTCTCGATAATTGTGGCATAGGCATATCAGAAAGCACCAAAATCCACGCTGTAGAGCTAGTTAGGCGTATAAGCAACTACAAATCTAATAATCGTATACAATACGATTAATGTCTAAGATTTCCTCAATTGGCATATTTGCTCTATCTTCAGCTCTTAAACCTGGTGAAGATATGTTTTTTGAGACAGCCGTAAAACAGCTCAGTGACTGGGGTCTAAAAGTTTTTCGAGCTGATAATTTATACCACCGAGAAGAATTATTTACCGGAGCTGGTATGTGGCTCGCTGGCTCAGCTAGTGAGCGCGCGGAAAACTTCCTTAAGCTCTGGTCTAATCCCCAAGTGGATTTGATGATATCCCTGCGCGGCGGATACGGATGCGCAGAGACACTAGATCTGATGGATTTTGGATATTTCACGAAGAATCCTAAACCTATTATCGGCTATAGCGACCTGACTAATTTATTTATCGCACTTGCCCAAAAATCCTACGCCCATAATCGCCACCAATTATTTCACGCACCGATGATAGTGGAGCTGACTAGGCTTGATAGCGAGCAGATTTCAGCGTATATAAAACTGCTTTCTAGTATAGATCCTGGGTTGTATCGCTCTGGGCATCTGGATCTAGGACCAGCGTTTAATGGGACCCCTAAAAAAATCCTCGGCGGAAATCTAAGCTTAATCAATTCTCTAATCGGCACGGAATTTCAGCTTAGTAAAAATCTCGAAATTTTGTTTTTGGAGGAGTGTCACGAAGATGCTTATAAAGTCGATCGTTATATACGCCAGCTAGAAAGAGCCGGCTACTTCGACAATATCTCAGAACTCTGGCTGGGAGAGGGCTTGGAGGCTACGTATAACCTAAACTATCTTGAAAATCTCTCATCTCAAAAATCTTTTTTACTCAGATCTTCAGTCCCGAATGGTCATAAGATAAAGTTTCCGCTTGTGCTTAACTAGCACCAGCAGTTGTTTTTCTGATCGCAAACTCGCTTATTAGTTTTTTGGTTTTGGCTCTGGGAGCGCCTTCTATAAGCATAAGCTGAGTGGACCAGAGTAGATTAAAATTATTTTTTAGCTCTTCGATTTTTTCTTTTTGGTTTTCATTAATAATAAAACTAAACTCTTCAGCATTTTTCTCAAACAAAATATATTTTTCACCAAACGCTGATATGCAAGGCAGTAAAATATCATTGTGACGAGGATGTAGAACAAGCTCGAAAATCGCTGATTGATCGGGATATTTCTTGTAGGCATAAGCTTGAATTACAGCAAGGTCATTGGGGTTAGTGAAGACATAGATATTTTCGATATTGTTTTTTAGGTAGCGTTTTTCTTTTACCAAATAATCCCGGTATTCAATTATTTGCGCGTTTGTATCCACTTCAAGGATTTGGTCGATATCCTCGTATTCCGCTGGGCGACAGTAAATCATGGGCTGATAATTGTCACGCGAATTAAGATTCGTCGATTTATACTCAAAACAATAATTGCGGTTATAACGAATAAATCCGCAGGAATTCATAAACTCGATATCAGTAACTTGAGTCGCTTCATCTAGCTCGCGAGTAAAATATTTAATTTTCTTTTTGCGAGAATATTCTCGAGTAAATTCGTTAAGAAAGTTTTGGTCACGTTTTTCGATATTGTAAATTTCGATAATATTTTTATTAGTATAGGGATGAAAAAAAATAATAGAATCAATAAGTTTATTATCCTCGAATTGCGCGAAATAATATTTACCCCAAAGTACATCTTTTTTGAATCTTAAAATATCAGCTAAATTTAGTGTTTTTGTCTTAATCATCAAGGAAGCTATTGTAATAATATTACAATTATAATTTTTTCTAATTGTAACAATGTTACAATTAGAAACCCTCTGTACATATTATCTACCCAAAAAAACTGATTTTTTTCATTTGCTGATATTATTGGCTAAGATGCGCTTTTTTATTATTTTACTAACGCTATTATTCTTTATAATTCCAGCTTACGGCTATTATCCGAGCGGCGTAGTTAAGCTACATAACGCCAAAATCCAAAAATCTAATAGCGAAAAACTTGGGGATCAATGGCTGGAATTCCTCGACGAAAAACCAGAAATCCTAAAATCCAAAACCAAGAATTTTAAGGAAGACCAATACTGTAAATTCTCAGCTCAGCTTAATAATGATGGTCAAATAATTTTAGATAGCCTAAAATTGCTTAAGCACAAAAATAATTTTCAATATAACTTAAGAGCGATCGAATTTTTGCGAGCCAATAATCCCAAGTTCAAGATCAAGGATTTTAAAAAGCTTATAGAAATTGAGTTTAAATATTTTGCTTTTTAAAAAAGCATTAGCAAGACTAAAGCCATCAAGATTCTATACACCACAAACACAATCAAGGACTGGGTTTTAAGGAATTTGATCAAGAAGTCGATCGCCACATAACCCGATAAAAAACTAACCAAAAATCCTACTGCTAAAATTTGCGGCTGAAAAATCATCTCTGGACCAGCTGAAAATAAATCTTTTAGCGCCAGTAAACCCGCTCCACCAATAGCAGGCAAGCCCACCAAAAAAGCAAATCTCGCTGAATCACTTCGATTCAAGCCACAAAGCAGACACGCCACAATCGTAGCTCCAGAGCGCGATACACCAGGGAATAACGCAAGCGCTTGAGCGCACCCGATCAAAAAAATCTGCAGAGTCGTAATCTGCAAGAGGGATTTAGCATTAGCCTGAGACTTGCGATCCACCA
>JBILGG010000057.1:0-6785 GCA_044351165.1 Candidatus Caenarcanales bacterium
GAGCTAAGATTTTTAGTAATTTTTCTAGTCGCGATTTATTTGGCTCGGTTCCACCCTGGACAGCAAATAAGCTCTGGATCAGCATGCAAGCTAATCTAGAAGCCCAAACCATACTTAGAATTAACTCGCGATCTGAAGATTGGGCGCGGCGCGTACTGGAAGAATTTAACGAAGATGAGTTTAATTACATCAATCACATAAATAATTACGAGATGAAGCTCGCCAGCACTCGCTCTGAGCGACTGAGTTTGATAAAAGAATATTTTGGATTTGTTGATATCGCTTACCCCGATCAAAAAGCTCAAGAACTCCACGAGAAGATTTTTGAAAATCTCTGGAACCTCGCTCTTGCTAAAACCCAAAAATGGCAAAACCAAAATTCATCTCTAAAAAACCCCTTAGCTCAAGAAGTCAGCGATAAAAGAGAAATATTTATCGATAGTCTTAATGACTACGATAAGTATCTTAAGACCGCCAAAAGCCCTGCCCCGAGCCCAAGCACTAATGTGGCAAAAGCTCCTGCCAAAGCCCCAGAAATTGCCCAAAATCCTCAGCCCGCCCCAAAAACACCCGCTAAGGCACCCCCGCGAGCCCCCAAAGCCCCCAAAAAGGGTAAGTCCTAATTTGCGGCCGATTGGTGCGATAGGGATATTTTACGAAACCCATAACGAGGATTAAAAAAAATTAACCCATTTGGGGCTCTAGATAAGAAAATATACTTGATTTTATTGGGTGAGTTCAGGTAGAATCTAAAGGAAGGATTAAGGAAATTATGGCTGTGCCTGGTTTAAATAGAAGAACATTTTTAAGATCAGCAATAGCAGCTGCAGCTTTAGCAAATACAGGGAATGAAACTAGAGGGCAAGAACCTGATCAAAGACCTGGTATAAGTGCTCCACCCACAATTCATCTTAGTGAATTTAATAAATTAAGAGATAAAACTCTAAACAAAGCTAATCAATTATTTTCAGATAATGATAATTGGAGGTCATTAACTGAACAAGAAAAAACAGATTTCTGCTTTCGTGTTCTTAAAACTCTTGCAAAAGATAAAAATCAGACAACGGAAAATTCGATTGAGGAATTTTTAGAAAATTTAAATACAAACATACACTCTAAATTTTTCAAAGAAGACCAAATGAATGAAATTTTCAAGTTGCCGAATTATATGATGCTAGGTTTAGGGTTTTTAAGCATAAAAAAACGCAATCCGGACGATGAAACTGCTAGACTTTTTCTTTCTGAAATAATTTCAGAATCAGTTAGCTCTGATTCCACAAAAACCCCTATAAAGACTGCTTCATTAGGAGAAGAGCTGTATCAATCTACTGTAAATGGCAAAAAAATATTAGTACGCTACGCTTCAATAAGGGATAAATATTTTCCTCAAGTTAAATGAATTTTCCAGTATCAATTTCAGCTTGACCTATTCTTTCTAATGGATCACCCGTTTGATTCGGATTGGAGTTATTACTTATTAAACTATCACCACCACCAATAGCTCCGCCAGAACCACCACCAATAGCTCCACCAGAACCACTACCAATAGCTCCGCCAGAACCACTTCCAATATTCACATTCGCGACCGCGCTTGCAGAAGCCACTGCTGAAGCTCCGCCACCACCACTAAATAAACCTATACCACCAGGACCACCGCCCTGAGGACCTTGAGGACTAGGACTCATCAAGCCCGCTCCAGGAGGATTACCTGGCATAGCGAGACCGAATTTTTCGAGCACAGCTTCTCGGGTCGTAGGTTGAATTAAACCACCAGGTTGACCAGGCACAGTCTCATCTAATAAAGCCCCGAAACGAGACCGCGGAATCTCTGAATTAGAATCTACTGTCGAAGCATCAGGAGGCGTTTTGTCTTTTGGGTTCTTTATAAGACCATTCAAGCTCTTATCCAAATTCTTAAGGATTTTACTACTAGCCGATTTACTTGGACTAGTCGTTTTTTGAGCTTGCTGGCTGTCATCGATCTCCTGTCCGAAAAAATCCATCGATTGTTTTTTTTCTGAATCAGAATTAACTGAATTTACCAATTTTATAGCTTTAGAGCCCGAAATTAAATTTGAAGAAACATTAACCATGACCTATAATCCCCACTATAGTTTTGTCATTTACTAAACTAAGATTCGCACCTAATTAAAACCCAATAACGACGCCAAAAACCTCAGTAAAGTTAGGATACGAGTCCTAACTTTACTAAAATCATTGAGCGGTAATACTGGATTGATATAACCTAGATACAAACACTCAGCACTCTACATAATAACCATAAAACCATTAAGAGGCTATTAAGAAAACTAAACTTTTTTTGCAAATTTTTTGGTGTAGCGTTGCATGGCGAAGTAAGTTTGACCGGATTGGATAAAACTAGAAACTATCATATAGACAAAAGCTCCAGCAGGAAGCGGGATAAAAAACATCATCGAACCCATCATAATCGGCATCATCGTAGACATTGATCTTTGCATAGCTACTTGCGGATCCTCTTCCTCACCGGGTTTCAGGGCGGGGAGCTGAGGAGAGTTAAGCTTAGATGATAACCAAACACTAAAACCAAACAATATCACCAAGACCAAAATATCAAAATTTAATTTACCAGTCGCCTTGTTATAAACACCGCTAGTCCCAAAATCTTTTATAAAAAAGAAACTATCATTCTTCAAAGTCTGTGGCAGAGCGCCTTCCAGCTTAGCAGAACCGCCCGGCTTAAGAGCCGTAATGGTAGCAGAACCATCTTCATTAACTTTTAGTTTTATAAATTCATTTTCTTGCTTAGCACCCATAAAGCCCCACTTGATATCGAGAGGCGAAAACTCAGCCTCACCCATGGTCTTAGACGCGACTAGAGTAAATTCTTCTTTTTCGATGAGAATTATTTTTTTGGCATTAAGCGAGACGCGAGCGCGATTACCATTGGCATCCACAAAAATTTCACCATGCGATGGAACCTCTATCTTTTTTTTGTGGGCTTCAGCTTGAGAAACTACTTTTACATCCACAAAAATCGGCTTAGCTTGAAACGGCGGCCCTGAGAAGGTCCAGAACAGACCCAGAAGAATCGGCATCTGCACCAATAGCGGCAAGCATCCGCCAAGAGGATTAATATTATTGTCCTTATAAAAAGCCATCATTTTTTGCTGGAATTCCATGCGGGCTTGATTGAGCTTAGTGGGATCGTTTTTGAGCTTGGCTTCTTTTTTTTTGAAATCTTCTTGAAGTTTTTTCATTTCAGGCTGGATCAATTGCATTTGGCGAGTGCTTTTGATCTGTTTATAAGTAAGCGGGGTCATCACCAGCTTAACAATCGCAGTCAATAATACTATCGCCCAACCAAAACTCATAAGACCAAAAGACTTAGTCAATTCATGAATAGAATTGAGAAGCGGAATAAAAAGAGAATAGGTAATTGCCGAAAGGTCCATTTATTTAATTTTAACAGGTTCCAAACCTTTATTTATTAGACGATGGTAGTTCCAGCGATTAACATCAGCTACAAGTCTTGACTTGATTTCCTTAGAACCCGCATCCACAAACAAAACCTCGCCGGCATGCTTCTCAGAATTAAAAATTTCTAAAAGCCCGAGAGATTTGGCAAGTTTTTTACTGCGCTTACTAGTCGCAGAGGACGTGATATCAAAAGTGATAAAAGCGACATCAGGATTTTTTTGGAAGTCTTTGTAAACAGCCTCAAAAACTGGTGCGGTAATAACGCACTTAGAAGAGCTATTGTGATGAATCTTAATCACCAGAAGCTTGGCTTTTTTGATGGCGTCTAGATTGTGCACAGGATGCTCATAGGCTTTGGATTTGGCGGGAATGCTCTTAACGAATTTAGACTTCAAAAGCTTATCAGTACTGGTCGCAAGCTCTTCTTTATCACTAAAATTATAAAATCTAGCAAGAATAATTTTACTTACTTTATCGATAAACAAAATCTCACCAGTGTTTTTTTCGTTTTCAAAAACTTTAGTCAAACCTAGATCCTGAGCTTGTTTAGCAGAAATCTTGATCGTCGCTAAATTACTCTGATCAAAAACCAAAAACTTGATGTGTTTGTTTTTGGAGAAGATTTCTTTATCCAGCTCTTTTATAACCGGCTCCATTTTTTTAGAGATGGGGCACCAATCAGCTCTTACAAAAACCACATCCAGAGACCTGGTATCAAGCTTGGTGCAGGAGCCCAAAACAAAAATCAAAAATAAAAAAATGTAATTGTAAGCTTTCATAAAATCCTAATTATATCTTACGGTGGCGTAACGCTGGAAGATTTTGGCGAACCTGCTCCAGGAGCCCAAAATCCAGATCCGCAAAAATTATTTCTTCGTGCTCTTCACCAGCTTCGGCGATAATCTTGCCCCAAGGATCTACAATTAGACTGCGGCCATAGCAAATAGTCTCAGAGCCCTTGCCGCATTGGTTAGGAGCTATTACAAATGCTTGATTCTCGATGGCTCTGGCTCGGCACAAAACCTCCCAGTGAGCTGTTCCTGTCTGCTTAGTAAAACAAGAAGGCACAAAAATTATTTGAGCCTTCCGCTCAGCATAGAGTCTATAAAGCTCTGGGAAGCGCAGATCATAACAAATACTCAGCCCCAGCTGTAAATCTATTCCCGCAATTTTAGCGTTGATCAGCGTGGGAGTCGATCCTGACTGGGTTTTAGAGGATTCGCGGATTTGTTTACCATCAATATCGACATCAAATAAATGTATTTTTTTGTATGAACCGACAAGAGTCCCAGTCTCATCAATAAAAAAAGAATAGTTATAAGGTAGCTCGCTAATGCTGGAACGTGCGTAAATAGAGCCTCCTAGAATCGCTACTTGATATTTTTTGGCGAGGTTTTTTATTAGATTAACGGTGATATCATCATCAAAATTTTCTGCATTTTTTATCGCTGATTCAGCAGGGCCGCGAAAATTAAAAGTCTCTGGCAAGGCTATTAGCTTAGCGCCTTGGTGGCTAGCTTGCTCCGTGAGCTGAGAGATTTTTTCCAGATTTTTTTCTTTTGAATCTTGGGCGTTTATTTGAATTACAGCAGTTTTAAACATCGTCATAACCATAGGCTCCCCAGGGGTGGCATTTACATATTCTTGTCAGGGCCAGTTTAATACCCTTAATAATGCCATATTTTTCTATCGCCTGATAGGCATAAACAGAGCAAGATGGGTCAAAACGACAGCATGGTCTTCTTAAAAAATAGCAAGCCTGATAAATACGGATAAAACCCAATAAAACTTTAGTTATAATTGTTTTTGTGGTGGAAACTAACATTGGACAATTTATTTTAGAACTCGGCTGTGAAGAACTGCCAGCCGGTCAGATTATTAATATCTCTAATCATATCAAAAACGAAATTATCGCTAAGCTGAATCTCGCCAAAATCAGCTATGGAGATTTTATCAGTCATTACACGCCTAGAAGATTGTATTTTCAGATAGATGATTTATTACTCGACCCCATCGACCAAACCGAAATCCTAAAAGGTCCGCCCGAAAAAATCTCTCGAAACCCAGACGGGGAGCTGAGCTCCGCGGGCTTAGGCTTCGCCAAAAAAAATAATCTAGCGATTAGTGATTTGTATTTTGAGGATGGATATCTCTGTGCCAAAAAAACTCTTCAAGGTCAGAGCGCCAAAAGCATACTCGAAACTTCAATCCCTGAGATCGTTTCATCCACTCCCGGAGTGCGTTTTATGCGCTGGGCGAACGGGGAGACTAAGTTTGCTCGTCCCATCCAATGGATACTGGCTGTTATTCTTCCAGCAAAAAGTTCTAAGCAAATCTTGGATTTTAGTATTGAAGCCCTCTTAGCGAGTGATATTAGCTACGGTCATAGGTTTTTGGGGAGCGGCGTTATTACCGTCAGCGAGCCCAAAAAATTTATCGAAGATCTGAGAGCTCAAGGTGTGATTCTAGATCTAGAAGAGCGCAAAAAAATCATCATGGATTCAGCAAACAAGCTGGCTGACAGTGTTTCAGGGGTAGTGGTGTTTGATGAGAATTTACTAACTGAATTATGCTTGATTACTGAGAACCCAGCTCCTATTCTCTGTTCGTTTGATACCAAGTTTTTGGCTATTCCAGATTGCGTGCTCAAGACTGTGATGATTCACCACCAAAGATACCTCCCGATCGAGACTGAATATATCGACACCTCATCAAGCGACGTAACCAAACGCAGGCTGACACCGTATTTCATCGCGGTGAGCAATAATCCTCTGGCGCAGGCTACGCAGAATATAAAAGCCGGGAACGAAAAAGTAATAGTGCCGCGCTTTAAGGATGCTGAATTTTTTGTGCAGGAAGATATGAAAATCAGTCTAGAAGAGAGACTTGAAAAACTTGCCAAGCTTAATTTTATCAAGGGCACTATGCTCGCTAAATCCCAGCGCCTGAGCAAGATTACGGAATATATTATTAGCAAGCTTGATGAGCATTTCCACAATAACCCTCACAAAGGTCCTAATGATCGCCTCGATCAAAAAACAAAAGATCTTATCAAAGCATCCGCCCTGCTTGCCAAGGCTGATTTGAGCACTAATCTGGTGTTTGAGTTTACCGAGCTCCAGGGTGAGATCGGCGGAGTCTATGCTCTAAAATCTGGTCTGGATGAGTGCGTGGCGATGGCGATCGCGGATCACTACAAGCCAAGATTCGCTGGTGATGAGCTTCCTAGCACTATCGGAGCTAAAATACTTGCGATCGCAGATAAGATGGATAACTTGGTTTGCTCTTTTGCGCTGGGCAAGATCCCGAGCGGATCTGCTGACCCC
>JBILGG010000058.1:0-6740 GCA_044351165.1 Candidatus Caenarcanales bacterium
TACAAGCAGAAGATTTACCCTTAGATAAAATCAAGCCAATTATATCTGAATTACCTTTTGCTAATAAGCTTAGGGAGTTTTTGGATAATATGATGATTCAAGGATATACTAGCCTTAGTGCCCGAGTAACTAATATTCAGTCCCTCAAGCAAGAGAAGAACCTTTTCCCTGAGGGTATTTCAGATGAATATGCTTTTAAGGCGAGATCCAAGCTTGCTGGAGTTAGTTTGTTCTTTAAAAACTACCCGGTAAATTTTAATAAATTAAATGCTGATCTTGAAATCGACAATCAATTTTTAAGGATCCTAAATCTTAACTCATATATTGACGGTGATTATATAGAAGCTCGTGGGAAGCTTGATTTTAAAGATATTCGAAAAATGAATTTTGAATTTGCTAGTCCTACTTTAAAAGCTAATACCCTTGTGCATTCTAAAATTTTGGATTCAATAAAATCAAATAAAATAAAAATCAATAAAGCTGACGGCAATTTAAAAGATATTTATCTCAATCTTTCAAAGCAAGTCAATGACTGGAACTTAAATGGAAAAATCAATTTTGATCGTGTGGATTTGACTATTAATAACCAATTTGAAGTTTATGATATAAAGGGCCTAGCAACTATAACTAATAAAAATGTAAAATTTGACAAATTTACGGTTCTGCTCGGAGAAGATTCCGGATTAAAGGCAAATGGTTTTTGGGGCTTTAATGGTAATGGAACTGATTTAAAGCTTAGTGCCCAAAAAATTAATTTTATTGATTTGATTTCAATTATTGATCCTGAGCACAAATATAAGATTGATCCAAGAAGTGGTCTTATGGATTTTGACCTGGCTCTGAAGGATAAATCTATGAGCGGAAAGTTAAACTTAGATAAGGTTTCCTTTGTTTATAAGGGTTTGAACCTAATAAAATATCCCATTATTGATTTAAAAGGACAAGTCGAACTTAATAAAAATATCTATGTAACTAATGCAAGTGGTTATTATGGATCTTCTTCTTTTAAAAATTTAAATATGAATCTTAAAAATCCTCAAGCAGGTCCTGATAAGTTTCTTGATCTTTCTTTTCAAGGCAATATTTTGGTTGATGAGTACTACGATATGATTCCTGCTGGGATCCAAAGATTTTTAAAAATGAAGGGCGTTATGCCGGTTTCTATCAATTATTCTGGTAATAGGTTAAAGAAAATTTTAACCGTGGACGCCGATATGGAACAGCTTGCGTATTTCAAGTTTGCTGAATGGCTTGACTTGAGTAAAAAATACAAGTCAAAAATCAAATCAAAAATTTTAATTACTCCAGAATTGATAGCATCTGAAGATTCTAAAATAATTTTTTATGATCCTGCTTCTGGCTCAAGCTCCGTAATAAAAACCGTTTACCAGGTAAAGGATTGGGCAAAATCAGTCGAGCTGAGTTATTTTATGAATTTTTCTACTCCCGTGGAAAGCTCGCCGTTGTGGCTATTGGAGCCTAGTATTTTTTCTCTCAAGCCGCTTAATTTAGATGTTGGTCCTGGTAAATTTATTTGTGATATTTACGGTACATATTATAATCGTCAAACAGTTTGTGATTTTAAAATAAAAAATGCGGTCGCTAAAAAATATGGGATCGGAGATCTGAAAGCTAATCAAATTGATATCTCTTTATTGTCTATTGTTAATAAGCCCTTAGATCTAGAAGTGGCTATTGATAACGGTGATTGGAATACTATACCCTTTAAGAATTTAAATTTTGATTTAAGAGTTAATGGTGACTTTGTTTACGTAAACGATTTAGAGGCTAAAGTAGCAAGCGGTAAAGCCTTCGCAAAAACTATATTTAACTATAAAACCCTAGAATCTACTTTTTCGGTAACGGGACATAAAATACCAGCTCATGATTTTGTTCAGGGCGTTTGGGGGCTAGGTAGCGAAGTCCCAGAAGGCTTTATTAGTGGTACTTTTGAGGGTAAGACCCAAGGTGTCTTGCCTGATCCCATGTTTTATAACTTAGAGGGGACAGCTAATGTGATTGTAAAAAGTGGTAAGCTCAGCTCACTAAAATATAGGCAGAAAATTTTGACTGCGGTAAATACTCTTAGGAATTTTGATATTAATAATGTTTTTCAAATCTTGGTCACTTACAAGGGCGGATATTTTAGTCATTTTATGACTGCCCTTAAATATGATCATGGGAAGATTTCTACTGATAGGGCGCTTCTAAAAGCTGAGCAAATAGAGCTCGATCTCAATGGATATGTGGATTTCAAGTCTGATCAGCTCTGGATTTCAGGCAAGGGTGTTATCCCACGACACTCTAAGAGTATTTTACAAACGGTAGGATTGGGAAGCGCCAATCTTGGAAATTTACTTTCTAAAGTAAGCCCAGGTACAGACAAAGAAAAAAGCTTCTTTGAATTTAAGATGATTGGTCCTGTTATTGACATGAATAAATCAGTAGAGTCTTTGAAGTCTAATTTTAAATGGCTTTAAGTTTTTTTAGCCAGTCAATCCCTCTGCTGGATTGCTTTTCGGTGAGGCTAAGAATTTTATTGAGTTCGATTTCGAAGCGGTTTTTTCTTTTGCTCAGCCAAGAAGAAAACAGTGGTGAGCTAGTGGCGACTTTTAAATATTCAAGAGTCTTTTCCTCTATTTCAAAATCAAACTCACAAGCAAAGCGAATCGCTCGGTAAATTCTAGTCGGGTCATCAATAAAGCTCTCGGCGTGAAATACCCTCACTAAGCCATTTTGGATATCATTGATTCCGTGACAATAATCAATAACCTCACCAAAATCATTTTTATTAAGTGAGATCAGTAAGCCATTTATAGTAAAATCTCTTCGGGGAATATCTTTTTTAATATCATTAATAATAGTTACCTTAGGAAAATCAGCAGGCTCAAGATAGCTCTCCGTGCGGGTGCTAGCAATTTCTATGTTAAAAAGCGGATACTCTGGATGCTTGATTTTGACTGTACCAAATTGCTTGAATTCATCTGTGATTTCATAACTTAAGTGCTGAGGGTGTGAGTCTTCATAAAATCGTTGGAACCCGTGAGCAAATTCTATAGCATTTGAGTTTATTACTAGATCTATATCGAAGTAATTTTTAGATTTATTGCCTGAATAGAATTCATCAACCAAAAAATTTCTTACATAGCCGCCCACGATATAAAGCTCGTTACCCAGATGATTAGCTCCACTGCTTAAATCTTGTAAAAAATTTTTTATTTCCAGATCAAACATAGATTACTCGATGCTTTGAAGAATCTCAAAAAAGCCAGGGAAAGAAGTGTTTACGAACTCAACTTGAAGAATTTCTATAGGTTTAATGGAGTACAGTCCTGCGATCGCGGCACTCATAGCTAATCTATGATCGCCGTGGCTATCAAAAACTATTTTATCGTCGCTTACATAATAGCTATGCTCACTAAGATCTTGCCAAGGGGTCTTCGGAGGATTAAAAGGTTTTTTGTTTTGTCCTTGAATAATCATGCCATCAGGCTTTTCGTGAACTTCTATTCCTAGAGCTTTTAGTAGATTGATAGTAGTGTTCACTCGGTCTGATTCTTTTACTCTTAGCTCCTCAGCATCACTGATAATGGTAGTTCCGGATGCTTGGCTAGCTAGAATCGCAATCACAGGAATCTCATCAATAAGCCTAGGGATCAGGTCCCCGTTAATTACCGCAGCTTTTATATCAGAACTAAAAATCACTATATCAGCGATAGGCTCAGCTCCAGTGTCGTCAATGTTCTCAAGCTCAAACTTTACAGTCATTAATTTTAAAGCGTCCAAAATGCCTGTGCGAGTGGGATTTATACCCACCTGAATCAATCTTATTTCAGCCGATTCAAGAATAGCGCCCGCCACTAAAAAAAACGCTGCACTGGAAATGTCACTCGGGACATTTATTTTTTGAGCGGATAAATTATCTCTAGAATTAGGACCGTTTAGACTCACACTCAGCCCATTAATCTCAAGATCAGCCCCAAAGTATCTCAGCATCCGCTCTGTATGATCTCGAGACTTCTCAGGCTCGCTCACAGTTGTTATTCCCTCAGCGTTTAAGCCAGCAAGTAAAATCGATGATTTTACTTGAGCAGAGGCTATGGGCGACTGGTAATTGATTCCGTGCAGTCTTGGGGTTTGGTTTAGAGGGTTTATTACCAAAGGTGCTTTGCCGCCATTTTGGGATTCTATGTTAGCGCCCATCATGGTTAGAGGCTGAATCACTCTATTCATGGGCCTTCCAGAAAGTGATTTATCTCCGGTTAGTATGGTTCTAAAATTCAATCCAGAAAATAGTCCAGCAAGCAAGCGCATTCCAGTGCCAGAATTTCCAAGATAAATTTCTTGCTCAGGAGCTTTTAGTGCGCCAAACCCTTTACCTTCTATGATAACTTTATCTCCTGATTCTTGAATATTTACTCCAAGAGCCTGAAACGCTCTCATGGTGCAGATGCAATCTTCTCCAGTTAAAAAATTACTTACCTCTGTTAATCCTTTTGCTATCGCCCCAAACATAATGGATCTATGAGACACAGATTTGTCTCCGGGTATTGAAATTACCTTCTTGACTGCTTTGGGGGTTTTGCTAATAGTTTTTTGCATTAAACTTTTTTAGATTTTTACCTGAGAAATTTCATTGGCACTGATGATTTTACCAGCGATAGCTGAAGCCGCTACAGTAGCAGGACTTGCAAGGTGAGCCACAGAACCAGTGCCCATGCGCCCAGGAAAATTTCTGTTAGTAGAACTGATACATCTATTTCCCGGAGCTACTACGCCCATACTCATTCCTAAGCAAGGTCCGCAACTAGAGTGAGTCCAGAGCGCACCAGCATCTTGAAAAATTTCATGTAAGCCTTCTGCTTCAGCTTGTCTTTTGACGGATTGCGAGCCTGGTGTAATGATAGTCGGAATTTTTACTTTTTGACCTTTTAGAATTTCGGCGGCTATTCTTAGATCTGAAATTCTAGAATTTGTGCAGCTTCCAATGAATGCTTGGTCTAGAACATAGTCAGAGACTTTTTCTCCAGGCTTCGAACCTGTGTAATCAAGAGCTTTTTGGTCAGCATCTTGAGGGATTGATCCAGAGGTAGGGATACATTCACCTGGATTTATTCCCCAGGTAACCATCGGATCTAAATTATTAACATCAAGCTCTATGACCTCGTCGTAATAAGCGTCAGGATCGGCCTTAAACTCGCTCCACTCGGACACAAGAGTCTCAAAATCAGCACCTGACAATTGCTCTTTATTTTTTAGATACTCAAAAGTTTTATGGTCAGCCGCTATCATACCGCTAGTCGCACCAGCTTCTATCGCCATGTTACAGATAGTCATGCGCTCTTCCATGTCAAGAGCTTCGATCGCTGAGCCCGTGTACTCTAATACAAATCCAGTACCGCCCTTAAAGCTGATTCTGTTAATAATCGCAAGAATGATATCTTTGGCATAGACACCGGGTTTGCGAGTGCCGGTGACATTAATTCGCATAACTTTTGGTTTTTTTAGAAGTAAGCACTGAGAGAGCATCGCACCAGAATTGGCTGTAGTGCCGATCCCAAGAGCGAAGCACGCAAAAGCACCATTCGTGCAGGTGTGTGAGTCTCCGCAACAAAGCGTCATGCCGGGCTGAACATAGCCGCGCTCGGGAGCAATTACGTGACAAATACCATTTTCACCAATATCAAAATGCCTAATTCCATGTTTGCGAGCCCATTTGCGCAGTACATCTGCCTGAATAGCTGTCGCTGTGTCTTTTGCGGGAGCTACGTGATCGTTAATAGCAAGAATTCTACTCGGATCAAAAATTCTTCCACCAAACTCTTCGTCAATTTGAATCGCGCCTTGAGGTGTGGTAATTTCATGGGCTACAATCCTGTCCATAAAAACTAAGTAATTATCGCCAGGTAATTTTTCTACTATATGTTTATCCCAAACTTTATCAAATAATGATTTGCCCATAATCTAAATTTTATCAATTTTTAGGCGTCATTACTTGGCTTGAATTATAGAATTAATTCTTAATATTTGAACAGCCAGTTCCCCAGCTATTTTCAGAGCAGAAATCTTAGATTCAGCAGGATCTAGTATCCCTTCTGTTACTAGGTTTATATGATTGCCCGTATTAAGATCAATCCCAGTTTGGTTTTCGGGGTTTAAATCCAAAGATTTTAAACTCTTGACTGGGTCAAACCCAGCATTAGTAAGTATTTGTTCAAAAGGTGCTTTAAGAGCTTGAACAATAATATTGGCTCCTGCAAGAAGTTCTGGATCGAGTTGTAGGGTTTGAAGTCTTTCGTGAAGCTTAGCGCTTATATTAAGCTCCGCCACACCTTCTCCTACGACATAACCGTTTCTGAGCCCCGCAACAAGAGCTTTGCAAGCATCTATAGCAATTAGCTTGCGCTCTTCTAGGACAGATTCCGTCTCGGCTCCAATCACAATACTTGGCTGATAGTTTTTCTTACCCAAAAAACAAAATCCACCCAAATCATCGTGTTTATCAATGCTCTCGAGTTTGCCAGCGTAACTTAAGATAGTCAAAGCATCGATATTAAATAATTTACTGCGGGTGCTTAGCTTAGCCCCTGTGATATTTATCAAGCGATTAATATCAGAGCTTTTGAGATGGGTCATCACAAAAATTTCCTCTCTTACAAAAAACTCCTCTACAGCAGGCATCATAGAAGATGAGCAGAAAACCGCTCTAATACCGGCTTTGGAGATTCTTTTGGCGGTCT
>JBILGG010000127.1:0-4632 GCA_044351165.1 Candidatus Caenarcanales bacterium
GATGATGGGCTGGCTGTCGCTCAGCGCCAGGGCAGTCTCTATCGTAATTTTCAGGGCTATACTACTTTTGCTGGTGCGGATCTGTTTGGATTCGGGATCACCGCTATTAGCGATGTTCAGGGCGTTTACAAACAAAACCACAAAAAACTAAATCAATACTACTCAAGTTTTAAGGGTGCTGATAAATTTATGAACTGCACTCAAGAAGACCGCGAGCGCCGAGAAATCATAAAACAAATCATGTGCAACGGTTTCGCTACCCTCGACTCCGGTAAGTACCAAGTAGAAATCAATCAGCTGGCGCCTTTCGTGGAGGATAAATTAGTTATTATAAGCGAGCTGGGCTCCCAGACTGAATTGCGTCTATCAGACGAGGGAAGATTCCTGTCCCGGAATATCGCCGCTTGCTTCGATACTTATCTGCGCCAGACTGGCGGTCATAAGCTGTTTTCGAGGGCGCTTTAGTATTTACTCATTGCATTTGTTATAATACTGTTAGATAATTTTTATTAAAGCTTTTTTGGGAGAAAAGTTTTGCAGGGCGTTTCAGGTTCAAGTTCTAAATCAGCTTCTTCTGCTTCGGCCTTTGGGTCTAATCAGTTACTTACTGTCGAGCAAAGCGGTCAAGCCTCTACCAATAATAATTTTTCTTTAAGAGCTAAGTCACTTGTCGTGCGTGAGGGTTTTGATAGACCCGCACCAGAGCAAGCTCCTCGTCAAATAGATCCATCTATGCTCGCTAGAATAGCACTTGAAGATGAGCTCAAAAAAAAAGGTGGCGGAGGTGGCGGTGGCTCGGCACCATCGTTTAATCCAAATATGTGGATTTCATATAGTTACAAGCTTATGAATGACGCTCTCCAGCAGCTTTACGCTCTATTAAATCAAATCCTCGATCAATCTACCGCGCAGAGTTCTTCAGCTCTTACCAATCTAGCTAGCCAAGCGGGTTCTAGCGTGATGAGTAGTTTTAGTGCTCTTTCAAGTCCACTAAAAAATATTTTTCAGAATACTAATAATCTTCAGCGCGACAATTCCGCTCGCAGTCCTCTTGCTGATGCTATGAAGAAGCTTGCAGACCCAGTGCAGTTCGCTAATATTCTTTTTAGCTCTCTAGTTAATGGTCTTAAAAAAGCCATTTATGGTAAGGATGAAGATACTAAGACTGACGCTCAAGAGCAAGATCAGCGAGAAACTTTATTGGGTTTAAGCGAAATGAGTGCTATTGCTGATGAGGACAACGAAGCTAATGGCAAGAGTATAAAATCTCATATGGATAATATTGCTAGGCAGTATAGTAATTGGTCTAATAGCCTCAAAGACTAACTCTGTAACTTGTTTCCAAATCGCCTATAGCGGCGTTTCGCTCATCCCTCGCCATCCTCATTTACGCTAAGTAAACTCCGGTGTCTCGGGATTCGCGGGCCTTGCTCTAAGCGATTTTGAAACAAGTTATTCTAATTCCAAATCGCCTATAGCGGCGTTTCGCTCATCCCTCGCCATCCTTATTTACGCTTATTTAAAATCAATATATAAATTGCAGAGAGATGGGCACTTTCTTTCGCGTAAGTCACTTGTTGAGAAAAACCCGCTCAGGCTTAATTCAATCACGCGTCAAGCAAGGGGGACCCCCGCTCCGCGCGCGGCTTTGCCAGATGGATTTATTCTAGAGCTATTAATTCGCGCTCCGTCCCTCCTCGCTTGCCGCTATTTCATTACGCCTTTCGCTGTTTTTCTCACTAACAAGTGCTTAAAGCTCTCTCAAATGCCCATCTCACTGCAATAGTTTATATATGACCTTAAGCCAGTCATCGATGCGTTTCACTTATCCTAAGATATCCTAAACATTAACCAAATCTTCAGCGCCGAGCATAGACTCTTCTGAATCGATTCTCTTGATTGATGCGCCGAGGGATTTAAATTTTTCTTCGAGGTGCTCGTAGCCGCGATCTAAGTGAATAAGACCGCTTACTTGGCTTTTGCCTTTTGCGCTGAGCGCCGCAAGTATTAAAGCCGCTGTACTTCTAAGATCCTTACCTTCTACAGCAGTGCCGCTTAATTGCTCTACGCCTTTTATGACAGCTACTTTACCGTTAATATCGATATTTGCTCCCATACGCTTAAATTCTTCTTTATGCTGGAATCTGGAATCGTAAATATTTTCGACTACGATACTTGTACCTTCAGCGATAGTGAGCATCGCAGAAAAAAGAGGCTGAATATCAGTCGAGAAGCCAGGATACCAAACAGTCGTAATATCAGTAGCGCGAGGTCTATCGATCTTGAGTTCGCTGGTAATATCGACAAGCGCTCTGCCGTCGAGATCTTTGCCGGTTTTTTTGATTTTTAGGTTTATACCAGCGTCCTCAAGCTTGCTGAGTAAAGATTGTAAATCCTCTTCAATAACGGATTTGACGGTTGTTTTACCCTTAGTCATAATACCAGCGATCATATAAGTAGCCGCTTCGATACGATCAGGTATGCAAGTGTGCTCGACAGAGTGAAGCTCTTCGATTTTTTTACCGATGATATGAATATTGCTAGAACCAGCTCCAGTAATCTCACAGCCCATCTTATTTAGGAAATTTGCCAAATCGACTATTTCGGGATCTTGAGCGGCATTCTCTATAACCGTCTCACCTTCTGCCATACAAGCCGCGAGCATAATGTTTTCGGTAGCTCCGTTACTTGGTAAATCTAAGTAAACTTTAGTGCCGATGAGTTTATCAGCCTTGGCAATAACATAGCCTTGCTCTTCTGAAATCTTGGCTCCGAGAGCTTTTAGACCTTTTAGGTGAAGATCTACTTTGCGCGCGCCGATATTACAGCCGCCTGGTAAAGCGATCTTAGCTTCTTTAAATCTACCGACAAGCGCTCCTAAACAAACGAAACTCGCTCTGAGCTTATTGGCTAGGCTAAGTGGCACAAATGAGCTTGATAAATCTTTAGCGTTAATAGTGACAGAATTATTCTGGAAGCTAGCTTCGCCGCCCAAAATTCTAACGATATCGAGCATCACATCTATATCTGATAATTCTGGCGTAGCATGAATTACGGATTGACCTTCGCCAAGTAGTAAAGCGGCCGCGATTAATTTAAGTGCCGAGTTTTTTGCGCCAGATATTTCAACCGCGCCATTTAAAGGCTTCCCGCCTTCGATTAATAAAAATTTTGAATCTGATTTTGCCACCCTATTTTCTCCAGTCTGTATTTTTAGACAGACGTAAACCAATAAATATTGTTTCACAAAAACCTCATTTTTGCTAGCAATCAAGATAACCGCAGGGGGATTTTAATTTTTAATTAGTGTTTTGGTCCTCAGGGAATTAGGTGTTTATCAAGCCAGAAAAAAACACTGGGAACTGCTCGGTGAGCGCTTTTACACCTTTTAGTACTTCGACGCGCCTAGCTTCACTAATGCTCACTCCATCTCCAGACATTTCTTTTATAACAGTTGAAATCAGCTCAGCGACTTGTTTTGATTCTTTTTCCTTAAAGCCTCTTGTCGTTATAGCGGCAGTACCTACGCGAATACCACTAGTGGTAAACGGGCTCTCTGGGTCGTTTGGCACACCGTTTTTGTTAACCGTAATTTTTAGCTCGTCGAGCAGATTTGCTAGGTTTTTGCCAGTCAGTTTAAACTTCCTCAAATCCAGTAGTAATAAGTGATTATCGGTACCACCAGAAACCATATCTATTCCATGCTGGCTAAAAGTTTCGGCCATAGCTTGGCAGTTTTTGATGATTTGTTCTTGATAGAGCTTGAAATCCGGTTCTAGAGCTTCTTTGAAGGCCACAGCTTTACCAGCAATTACATGCATAAGAGGTCCGCCCTGAGTGCCAGGAAAGATAGCAGAGTTAATTGGCTTAGTAAACTCTTCTTTATTCCAGAGTATGATTCCGCCGCGCGGCCCGCGCAAAGTCTTATGGGTAGTGCTAGTCACCACATCAGCATACGGAAACGGGCTCGGGTGCACGCCTCCAGCCACAAGTCCAGATATATGCGCCATATCCACCATCAGTAGCGCTCCGCATTTATCAGCAATCGCTCTAAACTTCTCAAAATCAATCACACGCGGGTAAGCAGAAGCTCCAGCGATAATAAGCTTGGGTTTTTCTTCGATCGCGATTTTTTCGATAGCTGAGTAATCTAGAAATCCATTATCATCGACTCCATAGCTAAGAGCCTGGAACCATTTCCCTGAGACGTTTACAGTCGCTCCGTGAGTTAGGTGCCCGCCTTCTTTTAGGCTCATGCCCAGGAATTTATCGCCAGGATTTAGTAGTGCAAGAAACACAGCTAGATTAGCATTTGCGCCGGAGTGCGGCTGGACATTAGCAAAATTGCAGTTATAAAGCTTGCAAAGCCTCTCAATAGCGAGATCTTCCATCTTATCGTAATGCTCGCAACCGTTATAGTAGCGCTTATGGGGGTAACCTTCGGCGTATTTATTGGTAAGGCAAGAGCCCACGACTTCCATAACAGCCTGACTGACTATGTTCTCGCTGGCGATGAGTTCGATATTTTCTTGTTGTCTTCTGATCTCTAGATTAAGTAGAGAGTTGATTTCAGGGTCAGATTGTTTGAGACTTCTATTAAGATCCATACAAATATAATAGCAGAATTAGGAT
>JBILGG010000060.1:0-6550 GCA_044351165.1 Candidatus Caenarcanales bacterium
CCAGCTTGAGTGATCTTTTTTTAGTAAGCTAGAAAACTCCTGAATTAAAGCTGTCAAATCATCTTGAGTCTCAATATTGGAGAGCTTTTCCTCGATTTCATTAATAGACTGGGAGCTAATACCAAAATCTCTTTCTAGTTTATAAATTAAAGTCGGATTAATTCTAATCTCATCATCAATCAAGCTTAATTTAAATGAGCCGCTTAAGCCCTTCCTCTCTAGGCTAACTGGTATCAGTAATAAAGGAGATTTTGCAATCTCTTCATCAGGGAACCACTCCAAAAAAAACAAAGCCAAATACAAAATATTAACGCCCTGTTCTTGCAAACTTGCTTGAGAACGGGTTTTTAGCTTACTAAGGCTTTGCTCAAGATCACGGCTATCTTTATCTGTAAGTAAATTATTAGTGAGATCTAAGTTATCGCCCAAAACCGGCACGGGCGCCGGATCAGAGAAATCTCCAAAATCAGCCATATCCATACCGGGCTCATCCATGCCAGGCGGAAGCTCTTCGCCAAAATCACTAGTATTAAAAGTACTGATCTGCGCTTGAAAACCAAGTGAGCGAGAGTCAATAACAAGTTTTTGAAAAATTTCCTGGGGTTTTTCTTTTAGGAAAATTGTCGTTGATGACCTTGCCTTAAAAAACAAAAGTTGATTTCTTCGACTAAAATCTATTAAATGTTTTTTCCATTTTTCTAATTGGACTTTTACCGGGGAATCAGGTTTTAAAACTGGACTAGTCATGCGGGGTTATCTTAAAGTCCTAAAAAGACAGTAAGACTAGATATATAGTCGCTTAAAAAAAGTTTTTGTTCCTAGAATTAAAAAACAATATGCTATTAAGCAGAAGCTTCTTCTTGAGCTTTTTTAGCTTCCGCTTCAGCTTCAGCACGTTTCTTTTTAGCTTTAGTGTTTTTTGTGCTTGTTTTTAAAATTTCTTCTTTTGCTTTTGATTTAGAAGCTCTGGTTTTTGATTTGAATTGATATGGGCCATTTGCTAAATCATGAATAGGCTGTTTGCTAAGAACAAAAGATACAGTCTCAGAAGCCTGCGCGCCCACGCCTTTCCAGTATTCAGCTCTTTGTACGTTATAAACAAGCTCTTTTGTTCTTGGATTATAAAATCCCAAAACCTCTGTTGGCTTACCTTGTCTTTGGCGTGAATGTTCAATTACCACAATTCTATAAAGTGGTTGTTTGTTTTTTCCGAATCTCTGAAGTCTGATTTTTAACATAGATAAGCATTGATTTTAGCTTGAAAAGGCTAAGTAATACAAGCTTGATATTATTTCTTTAGAAATTAATAAGTATTACTAGTTCGCTGTAAGTAAAAGTTCGTTTACTTTAGCAACTGGGTTAGTAATAGGCGCAAAATTAGCATCTGGGAAGTGAATTTTGATCTCTCTTTCAGCAGAACCAGGCTCAGTATCGCTTCCGTGAATAGCGTTATCACCTATATGCTTGCCATATTTTTTACGAATCGTACCATCGGCCGCCGCTTCAGGGTTAGTAGCTCCCATCGCATCTCTAGCGCGAGCCACAATATTATCAGCTTCCCAAACCATACCGATAATCGGGCCAGCAGTAAAACTCTTAATCAAATCAGGAAAAAATGGTTTATCGCTCAAAGCGGCGTAATGATTACGAGCTAACTCATCACTAGGCTGATAGATCTTCATTGCCACGCATTTAGCATCAGGAAGGAGTTCTGTGAGCATTTGAATAATACCAGCTCCATCTTTTCTTGCAAAAGCTTCTGGTTTAACGGCTAAAAATGTTTTTTGAGTAGTCATAAATAAAATTGTAACATAGGATAATTTGCTAAAATATTGAACTAATGCAAAACACCAAAATCAAGTCCCTAAGCCCGATTCAATGGAATGATGAGCAAAACATAGTAGAAATAATCGACCAGAGACTACTACCTTACGAGCTCGAATGGCTAAAAATCAGCTCAGTAAAAGAAATGGCGCAAGCCATTACTGATATGGCTCTTAGGGGCGCGCCCTTAATTGGCATTTCTTCAGCTTACGGCATGGCGCTTGCTGTTAAAGAAGGTATGAACCTTACTCAAGCAGATCAAATCCTTAGATCAACCAGACCCACAGCGGTAAACCTAATGTGGGCGCTTGATGAAATCCAATCTGTGATTAGCACTGCTAAGCCAGAAAATTTATTTAATGCCGTTTTAGAGCGAGCCAAAACCATTCATAGAGAAGATTTTGAATCTTGTAAAAAAATGTCTGAGATCTCAGCTGAATATATCAAAAACAAATTTGGCAAAAAAAAATTCAGGATCATGACTCACTGTAACGCTGGAGCTCTTGCTACTGGTGGCTACGGAACCGCTCTGGGATTGATTCGTGAGCTTGCGCAAGAAGACTTAGTGGAGATGGTTTACTCCAATGAAACTCGCCCGCGTCAACAAGGCTCGCGCCTAACAGCTTGGGAACTAGCTTACGAAGGCATTCCTGTCACTATGCTCAGTGATAATATGGCGGCACATTGTATGAAACAAGGAATGATTGATTTTGTGATTGTGGGAGCAGACCGCATTACAGCTAATGGAGATGCCGCTAATAAAATCGGTACTTATCAAGTAGCGATTGTAGCTAAGTTTCATCAAGTGCCGTTTTTTGTGATAGCCCCGCTCAGCACTGTCGATCAAAAACTTGCAAGCGGTGATTTAATCCCTATCGAGCAAAGAGACCCTTCTGAGTTGCACACTATAAACGATCAGAGAGTTACCGCCAGCTCCGGAGTAGAATTTTTTAATCCGGGTTTTGATGTGACTCCAAGAGAGCTTATCGAAGCGATTTTTACAGAGAAGGGGATTTTTTAATCAGGCTATCAGCTAACATTTCAGCTGGCTTAGGCAGATCTAAGTATTCCAAGATTGTCGGTGCGATATTAGCAAGAGTAGTGCTGGCGTAAATATCGCAAGGGTCAGATTTGGGTTCTTCCAGCTGGATCTTGCGGCCTGAGTTGAAAATTATAAAAGGCACCAAGTTAGTGCTATGAGCGGTTCTAATCTCACCACTAGTATCATACATCTGATCAGCGTTTCCATGATCAGCAGTAATCATTACTACATGACCAGTCTCAAGAGCTCGATTACAGACTTGTTCAAGCGAGTAATCTATAGCTTCGATCGCTTTTATAACAGCGTCCCAAACCCCTGTATGCCCCACCATATCAGGGTTAGCGAAGTTGCAAACAATTAACGGATAATCTTTTTGCAGGGCTTCTAATAATTTATTCCTAACTTCAGGCAAGCTCATTTCGGGCTGAAGATCATAAGTAGCGACCTTGGGACTTGGCACGAGTAGCCTATCTTCGCCGTGGAAAGGATCTTTTCGAGTAGCATTGAAAAAACTTGTTACATGATTAAATTTCTCTGTTTCAGCAATTCTAAATTGCTTAAATCCTTTACTGGACAAATACTCACCAAGGCAATTTTTAAATTCTTGCTTAGGTAAGCTAGACTCTTCAAAAGCAATCGGTAAGGGCTTTTCAAGGCCATACTTAGTAAAGCAAGTATAATGCAGATTTTCAAGCCCGCTCTCAAAACCTAGTTTTTGAGAAATTTGCTTAGCTCGATCAGGTCTAAAATTAAAAAATATTACAGCATCATTCGATCTAATCAAACCTTCTGGATTAATAATTGTCGGTAAAATAAACTCATCAGATCCGCCCGCTGGATTTTTACCTTCCTGAGCTAGCTTATAACCCTCTGAAATAGCAGTACTTGCCGAGTTTGAGCTTAAACCTTTTCCTAATAAAACACAATCTAGATATTTTTGTACTCTATCCCAATTATTGTCTCTATCCATCGCCCAGTACCGACCACTTACAGTAGCAATTTGGATGCGGGTTTCGTAGCGTTTCATCAAATGCTCAGCCACACAAGGCGGATCATCACGCCCATCACTGATGGCATGTAAAAAAACTTTTTGAGCTGGAAGATTTTTTTGTTTGGCAAATTCAATCAAACCATCTAAATGACCCAAATGCGCGTGCACATCACCCTCTGATATCAATCCCATGAAATGCACTCTAGAATTATGCTTGATAGCATGATCAAAAGCTGATATGAGAATTTGATTTTTAAAAAACTCTCCGTTTTTTACCATATCAGAAATCATGGTGAGTTTTTGTTTGTTAATTCTGCCAGCACCAATGTTTTCATGACCCACCTCAGAATTGCCCATAATGCCTGAGGGTAAACCGACATAAACCCCGCTAGCATTTAAAAAAGTATGCGGGCAGGTTTTTATCAAATTGTCATAAAAAGGAGTATTAGCTGCTTCAATAGCGTTAGCCTTAGAACCAGGATTATATCCCCAGCCATCAAGAATTAATAATAAAACTTTTTGCATCAAAAATTATTATAGCTTTTTTGAGTGATGATTTTAAGGCGAAAGGGTTCGCTGAAAAACGAAGTTTTGAGGCGGAATCCTTAAAGAGCTAGGCGCGAGCTCTTCTCACCGTGCGAGCTTTAGACCTAACTGGTTTTTTAATTTTATCTTTAAAATATTCATCAAAAACTTTTTTGGCGACTGGGGCAGCGACAGTACCTCCGTGACCAGCTCCTTCCATAAACACTACTACTACTATTTCAGGATTCTCCACCGGTCCGTATGCAGCGAACCAACCATGCGTGGTATGAGCATAACCCTTCACTTCAGCAGAACCAGTTTTACCAGCAAGCCTAACACCCACTAGCTTGGAAGCCTGTCCTGTACCGGTTTCTATACATTCTTTAAGACCCGACTCGACGATATCATAATTTTTGGTAGCATAACTGTTGATTTGTTTAATAACAACTTTATTTGGATCCTTTACTAGATGCGGACTTGGTACAAGACCTTTAGTAGCTAAGCCAGCATACATACGCGCTAATTGCAGAGGACTTATAAGCAAAAAACTCTGCCCAATTGAGTAATGAAGCGTGTTTCCTGGATACCAAGATTCCTTCATGTTTTTCTTTTTCCACTCGGGGCTTGGTAAAACGCCATTAGATTCACCCAAAAGCTCGATATTAGTTTTTGTACCCACACCAAAATTTCTTCCGACTTCTACTAACCATTCTGGTTTCATACGATCAGCAATTTGATAGAAGTAAGTGTTTCTAGACCAAGCTAAAGCTTGCCTTAGATCGACAATATCTACTTTACCGGTCCAATCCCCAAAGTTAAAACCTCCATAGTTGTAGGATCCGCTCACACGCAGTCTTTCAGCGGGATTTAGCACACCTTTTTGAAGTGCAGCCAGCGAAGTAAAAGGCTTCCAAACACTACCAGGAGTAAAAGAAGATATAGCTCTATTAACAAAAGCTTTTCTATTCATCAAATCATTAAAGAGAGCTGTAGGAACAGGTTTTGTAAAAATATTAGGATCATAAGACGGAGAACTTACTAGTGCTAAAACCTCTCCGGTTTTGGGATTCATCGCAACCACAGCTCCTTGCTTATTTTCAAGAGCCTCATAAGCCACTTGCTGAAGTTTAATATCGATACTCAGATGCAGATCTTTGCCTTTGATCGGGTTCTTGATTATTTTTTTCTGTCCTTCACCTTCTTTAAGGCTTCTACCATAACGATCTACCGAAACACGCGCTTCGCCTTTTACACCTTGAAGTGGTTCATCAAAAACTTTTTCTAGAGCTTCTTTACCGACTACATCTCCCAATCCCAAACCTCGCTGGCGAGCGGATTCCAGCTCATTACTGTTTATTTGCCCGACATATCCAAGAAGATGTCCTGTGATCTCTTGATAAGGATAGTACCTTATGGCCTGGTTCTCGACAGCGATACCAGGAAGTTGTTTTTGATTTTCAAAAATTCTAATTGCTGTTTCAATCCCCACGTCATTTTCTAGAGTTAGCGGAAGAGGCGTACTGGGCTCCATTTCATCAAAAATCTTATAGAGATCTTCATAAGACATGTTTACATAAGTGCAGAGCAAACGCGCCACGCTTTCTTTGTCTTTTTGCTTAGTCAGGGCGGCTGGATAAACAATTACACTCAAAGATTGCTTGCTAGTCGCCAATATATTGCCATGCCTATCATAAATAATTCCTCTTGGAGCTCTGGTTATAGCAGTCCTGGTTGTGTTGTTTTTGGCGAGCACCTTGTATTTTTGATGTTCGACTATTTGCAATTGAAATAATCTCAATGCAAGTATGCCCATCAAAATGATAGTAAAATAATATAGGATATTACTTCTATTAACCACCGTATATATATTACTTTATTATGACCGAATCTATGATAGAAATTAGAAACCTTTACAAATCTTATGGCGATAATTTAATTCTCAACGATATTAATATAGATGTTTACAAAGGTTCAATACTGGCTTTAATAGGATTTTCAGGCTCTGGCAAAAGCACCCTACTTAAAATTCTTGCTGGGCTAACGCCCGCCGACTCCGGCCAAATTAAAATGTATAGTAACAAAATCGGAATGGCATTCCAGTATTCAGCGCTTTTTGATTCTATGACTGTTACTGACAATGTGATTTTTCCTTTGGTTGTTGGTGAGAA
>JBILGG010000061.1:0-6542 GCA_044351165.1 Candidatus Caenarcanales bacterium
ATTCCTATCGTAATTAATCAAAGTACTTTTGATAAATTTGGTAATCTTCGTAATATTGCTCATGTGGGAATAACGGGATCTGCCCAAAATGGTTTTATTAATTCCTTGGAGAGGTTTGATGATGGAACGGTCATTTGGACTAGTTCTGAGTCTGTTAAGAATATTTATATAACAGGATCTGCCGCTTTAAAAACAGATGGATCAGTTATTCTATTAGACGGCGGAGATCATAAAATGTCAGAATTTTCAGCAAGGAACCTTGGTGCTGAAGGTATTCACCCTAGAACTCTTTCTTGGAGCGGAAAGTATTCACCCGATGCTTGCTTGTCAGAAATTGATGATAAGTTTATCGTAAGAAGAGAGTATAAGTCTGCTGTTCGTAAACAAGTTTATCAAATAATTGATGGTGCTTGTATTCCTGGTCCAGAACCGATTTTTAATATCTTTTAGCCTCTAAATCTGCCCATTTCATATTGTTTTATATATTGATCAAATACCTCATCTTCATGATATTTTTTGATAATTTCTTTTGCAAATTGATAAGCATCATCAAAATGACCAGTATAAGTCGCTCCATGAAAGGCATAGACTGTAAACACTTGAGTATTAGGAAATCTTGATCTGAATAATAAAGCATATTCATAACATCTTGGATCTTTAGTGAAGAACATTCCATCCATAATTCCTTTTGCTAAAAATGAATTATTAACAGCTTCTTGTTTCATTAGATCAAGAATATAATCTGTAAACCTTTGATCATTTCCGTAAGTGTGGATATAAAGCTGAAGGTTAGTTTGGAAATGTTCTTTATAGTACATATGAGCCAGTTTGAAAAAATTCATGGCACCCACACCATTCCTGGCTTCTATGGCTTCTGTTGCGTTAAAAAATAAAGCCGAAGCAATACTTTTATTGCCGATATAAGCATATTTATTTAAAAGATATTTTTCTGGATTCTGAGCTTCTCTTAAATAAAAATTTAGGGTATTAGTCTCAAACAATCTATATCTAAAAGGGAACTCTGCAAAATCTCTCTGGGCCTGTGCTTGAATAATAGGATTAGGTTTAAAAGTGCTAGTACCTGGATCTAGATAGTATTGTAAAAGTCTATATCTCCAGTTTTGTTGGGTTCCGATATCGTCACTAGAATTCATTGTTTGAACCCAAAATTTCTCACCATTTCTCCAATCCAAGCTTTTTACTGCTGCCCTTACACTAAGACCAGTTAAAGCAATTATAAAAACTATCAAAAATGGTTTAAATTTTTGTTTTTGTAAATCAGGCTCGAGATCTCTCCATTTTGTAAATAAATATTTATCAAAAATAAGAGCAATTGTACAAAATAGACCTAAGCAAAAATAGTAAGTGTATCTATCTCTTGCTAAACAATAGATGGGCAGAATGTTTAGAGCTATTGCGATACTAAAACCTGTAAAAAACATTGATGCTGAAATTAATACGTTATGTAATTTGTAATGAGGATTCTTTTCAAATAAAAAATAAAATATACCAATAATAAAAGCTAAAGCAATCACAAAGCAGATTAGATGAAAAGGTTTAAAAGCATTTTCAAGTATCACGCTGTGTTGCTCATCAATACTGAGTTTGGCTGGCCAAAAAAACAATCTTATATAATGAAAAAATATCTGCGGAGCAAGTACAAAAGCTCTTTCAATGAATTCACTAGATCTTGCGATCCATTCAGTATGCTCGGTTACAATTGAGGAGCGGTGTGATGAGTAAGCTAAAAAAGATGTAAACGCAAAAATTACTTTTGGGATTTCAAATCCGTAGCTCTTATGATCTTTTTTTAGTATGCTCGGTAAAAATATCAACAGAAGCATAGGAGCTGTAATAATAGTCATCTCGGAACCGTGATAACCCAAAAACATAAAAATCCAGCTCAAAACAATTAATAAAATTCCTTTGAGAGTTGTGAGATCTTTTACATATAAATTTATAAAAACAGCAGTTAAACAAAATAAATTAGCCCACAAAAATCCGACTCCAGACGTCAGCATATTAACGGCTTCGTTATGCAAGGGATGTACTGTCCAAATAGATATTATTACAAGTGGCAACCACCATGTTATTGGTTTATAGCTAAAATTGTTATTTTCTTTTTTCTTGGTTTTCTTCTTATCTTTAAAGTTTGATTCTATAACCGAAGAATTAAGCTTAGACTCAGCTTCATTTAATGGGGTCGAAAATATCTTATTTAGAATAAAAAATAATAGAATAGTATTTAGAATATGAAATAAGAAATTTACAAATAAGTGAAAACACCAAGCCCTCGGTCCCCAAATAGCATAACCAAGTGAAGATCCAGTCCACTCAAGAGGGCGATAAATTACAGATGGATAATTAGTCCATGCCACATTATGACTATCTGAGACAATATTCCAGTAAAAATTTATAGTATAAAGTATGTCATTGTGGATTCTTTCATTACGGACTATAAGTTTAATATCATCGTAACCGACAAATTCATTAGTTATACTCGTCGCCCAAGCAAGGGCTGCTAAAAGTACGATAATCCCTATTTTGATTTTTAATGATCCAAAATTGATATTTTTCATGGTTTCATTATTTATAATAAACCTAGTTTCAATTTTTTGAATAAATTCTTGCTAAAATGTATTAGGAGACCATTTTTTGAAAAATTTAAATTTAATTAGCCCCGATTCTGTAAATACCCAAGTCTTTTTAAACCGTTTGGAAGAAGGTCTTACTTTTGATGATGTCCTTTTAATCCCTCAGTATTCAGATATTGAACACAGATCAGAAGTTTCTTTGGCTACTAAGATTCTACCTAACCTAACTCTTGATTTACCCTATGTATCAGCCAATATGGATACAGTAACTGATCACCGTATGGCTTTTACCATGGCTTCTCATGGTGCTTGTGGAATTTTACATAGGTATCTGACTATTGATGAGATGATCGAAGAAATTAGTTCTTATCGTAAGCTTTTTTCCGAAAATTCAATTCCAGAAAAAACTCTTATCGTTTCTATAGGTGTTCATGATTCTGATAGAGTTGATGCTGCTTTTTCTGTTGGAATTAAAAATTTTTGTATTGATGTCGCTCACGGTCATCATGCTTTAGTTAAGAAAAAAATCAAAGAACTAAGAAATAAATTT
This sequence comes from Candidatus Caenarcanales bacterium, assembly GCA_044351165.1. Classification (GTDB taxonomy): domain Bacteria; phylum Cyanobacteriota; class Vampirovibrionia; order LMEP-6097; family LMEP-6097; genus JBEAYS01. The sequence continues at coordinate 3,145 of JBILGG010000061.1, forward strand.
GGATCGGAAGTCGGTATTATCGCTGGTAATGTTGCTAGTTACCAAGGTGCTTATGATCTTTTTGATTGGGGAGCTGATTGTATTAAGGTAGGTATTGGACCAGGTTCTGTTTGTACAACCCGCATTAAAACTGGGTCTGGCTATCCTCAACTAAGTGCTGTTGTTTCTGCTTATAGAGCAAAAATAGATTATTTATCTTCTAATCCAGGTAAAGAAGTTTTTATTATTGCAGATGGTGGAATTAAAGTTTACGGTGATATTACTAAGGCATTAGCCGCTGGTGCTGATGCTGTTATGATGGGTTCTATTTTTTCAGGCTGTAAAGAAACTCCAGGAACTGTTTGGCGTAACGAAAATGAAGAGATGACAAAAAGCTATCGTGGTATGGCTTCCGCGCCAGCTCAATCTGATTTTGGAATTGAGAATATTAATGAAGAAGGTGTTGCTGTTACAGTTAAATACAAAGGTAGTGTTAGACACATTCTTTCTCGTATGTCTAAGGGTGTTAGAAGTGGCTTGAGCTACTCGGGTGCTAGAAGTATATCCGAGCTTCAAGAAAAAGCAAAATTCGTAAAGGTCAGCTACAGTAGCTATCTTGAAGGAAAAGCTCATAAGGTATAGGTTCTAGAATCGACTTGATGATTTCTCCTTCGGGTTTTTCTCTGTACATAAAATTTAGTTTAAACTTGCTTGACTCCAAATTTTGATCTTGGCAAAAATCCTTTAGAGCAATATAAGCCAGATCTTCTAAATAAATTGCTTGTCCAGAAGATATATTATAAATTCCCTGTTTCTTAGATTTTAGAACAGATATGATTTGTTGGATAGCATTATCAATAAATATCATATCGCGTGACATCGTTCGGGCTTGTGGATAATTAATAATAAAACTTGCTTGGTGATTGCTTTCTAGGGACTTAGCAATTCGGCTTTTGAATAATTGATAGACACCTCTTCTTTCAAATTCTTTACCATAAGGGTTTGAGATTCTGAGGATTTGAAAATTTTGAAAATTAGTTTTGATGAAATTTTCCATCTCTAATTTATATCTTCCATATTCGTTAATGGGATTGGGAGTATCGCTGCTGCTGAAATAATCTTTATCACTAAGGAATAAATCTCCATAAACAGCGGCGCTTGAGAAAAATACCACCGATAAATTAGGATTTTTAATTTTTACTAAGTTTAAAAAATTTTTTTCTACTTCTAAGTTTTTACAGTAACTAGTGTGAATTAATAAATTAATTCCATCAGGAATATCTTCCAAGCTCAGGCTCTCAATATCTTTTTCTATAATGTTTGATGGACTAAAAATTAATCGATCTTTTTTGATTTTTCTATCTATTATAAAAATTTTGTCAGTGTTTAAAAAATTTATCAGATGGCTTGCGATATATCCTGTCCCGCCGCTAATTAAAAGCTTTTGATTAATTTCAATCACATTTTATATGATAACCTAGACGATAATTAATATTAAGCGGATTCCGCCTCAAAACTTTGTTTTTCAGCGAATCATTAAAGCTTTTTTGTTGATTTTTATTAGAAAACTGTTTAGCCTTTCGCTATTTCACCCTGTGCTTTTCTCGCTTCACCGTTTGCAGCTACTTCAGCTCTCCAAAATGATTCTTCATTCCTCGCTTCTCCAAGTAATGCTTTTAATTTTGATAATTCTAATCTTAATGCCGTTTGACTTTCTGTATTGTTTCCCAACAATGAAGCATCCATACGACTTTCTAGATCTGCTATAGCTAATTGAAATTTATCAATATCACTGGTAGCCTGAGCTAGTTTAATTGTTGGATTTACACTCATTATTCTTAAGCTGTTGACGCTAGCTTATTACCTTCTTTTACAGCAAGTTTATTTTCATTAATTTCTTGACGCCAGAAGCTCGCTTCACCTCGCCAGAAACCAATAGCAGCTCTTACCAGGTTTATTTGTGATCTGAGAGCTGCAATTTGCCCTTTGGCATAACCGCTCTCATCATTCATTCCTACCCAGACGTCCATAGCATTTTCAAGTTCAGTCATTTGTGACTGATATAGTTCAGTCTTGAACTCTGAAAAAGCTAGTTCTTCTGATGGATTTACTGCTGCTCTTACTGTTGGCATTCGACCTCTATTATTTGTTTAAACAGTTTTTATACTGTCTCTCCTGTTTTTCCTTCCATTTGCTCTAATACTCTTTTTAGTACTAGTTCACTTTGATCTCTAAGAGCCTCTTGATATCGAACTTTTAATATATAGTCCTTCATCGAAGTTTGGTTCTCTTGAGAATTTACTCTTAGGGTTTCTTTGATAGTGTTAAGCTCTTTGATTTGCTTATCGATTCTATCTACTTCTGCTCTTACAAAATCTGCCTTTTCGTTTCTTTTTTGAGCCTCTGCTCGATATACTCCAGAAGCTTCTCTTAGTGCTTGCGGCCCTGCTTTTGTAAGTATGGCCAATTGATCAATAAAATCTGCAGGCACACCAAGTTTTTCCATTAGTAGTTTTTTTACTTCTTCTAATTTTTTCTTTTGTAGATCTTTATTTCCCTTCTCGAGTTGGTCAGCAAGCTTATCTGCGTAGTCCGCTAACCTTGTAAACATGAGGGCTTCAGAGCGAAGCTGACCTACCTCCGTACCATTTAAATTTTTTTTATCATTTAGAAGATTTTGAATTTTTCGTTCAATCTTTTCCCCTTTTTGATAATCCTGATTTGAATTTACATCACGATTATCATTCACAATTTTTGCTAATGCAAAATTCAATGATTTATCAACCATATATTTCTCCTTACATTTCGCTATAAAGACTCTTATAATCCTTTATGGCTTATCGTTATAAAATACAAACTGAGTTTATAGAATGGTTAAGGGAATTTGATTTTTTAAGGATTCGCTGAAAAACGAAGTTTTGAGGCGGAATCCGCTTAACAAAAATCTTAAGGATTCACTCCCTGAGCCAAGATCCCTTCTTGGATCAGGGTTGAAAAATTGACGAAGTCAAATTTTTCAGTGGATCCTTAAGTTGGCTTCTTTTTTAAAAACCTTATTTAAGGGTCTTTTTACCTCTTTGAACGGCTATGGCTCCGGTGCGCACTACTTCCTTTATTCCATAAGGTTTTAGAATCTGAATGAGAGCACCTAATTTTTCGTTATCACCGACGGCTTCTATGATTAAACTATCGTCTCCCACGTCAATTATTCGTGTTCTAAAAAGATTAGAGATTTCGATAATTTCAGCCCGATGATTTTTGGTCGAAACTTTTATTAATGCAAGCTCACGATCTAAATAATCAAGATCGGATAGATTGGTAACTTTTATGGTGTTAATAAGTTTATAGAGTTGTTTTTGGATTTGTTCTACATCTTCAATGTCAGTAACTATTACCATTCTGCTTAGCCCTGGAATTTC
>JBILGG010000062.1:0-6515 GCA_044351165.1 Candidatus Caenarcanales bacterium
TGATGCTCTAACCAGCTTGGGAGTTAAGCTTGTGCACTTCCACCTAACTAGTTTTGCAGTAAAAGTTTTTGAGCGAGTTTATCAGCTAAGTAAAATTCGTCCTGAAGCTCAGTAGGCATCGGCATTACAATTGACGTCGTTGCAAATTTCAAGTGCTTTTAAAAATCGCAACGAAGATTACAAAGGCTTCATTGTCGGGAAGGCTATTACATCCCTGATAGAAGCTGAGTCTGTAAGTATCATAGCCAGTCTATCTATACCTAAACCCATTCCAGATGTAGGCGGCAAGCCATATTCAAGAGCTTTTACAAAATCCTCATCAAAAACATGAGCCTCATCATCACCAGCTTCGCGCTCTTTTAGCTGAGCGAGAAATCTTTCTTTTTGATCAAGAGGGTCAGTCAGCTCACTAAAAGCGTTTGCCGTTTCGCGCCCAAAAATAAAAAGCTCAAATCTCTCGACAAAACCTTCTTTGGTTCTGTGTTTTTTAGCAAGAGGCGAAATCTCAATTGGGTAATCATAGACAAAAGTCGGCTGGATAAGTTTAGCCTCACAATGCTCTTCAAACGCTTCATTGAGAGCTTTACCCGTGAGGGTTTGACCAGTATACTCAAATACCAAATCTTGCATAGTAACTTTTCTAAATGGCTTAGAGAAATCTATCTCCGTGCCTTGGTAACTAACTGCTTCAGAGTCATTAACCTTCTTAGCTACAGTTCTAACGAGATCTTCAGTAAGATCCATCATCTCATAAACATCGGTATAAGCCCAATAGACCTCAATAGAAGTAAATTCTGGATTATGCTTAATGCTAATACCTTCATTACGAAAAATTCTACCGATCTCATAAACTCGCTCAAACCCGCCCACAGCCAAGCGTTTAAGGTGAAGCTCTGTTGCGATTCTAAGATAGAGATCTAGATCAAGAGCGTTATGATGGGTAGTAAAAGGGCGCGCCGCCGCACCACCAGCTTCGGTGTTTAAGATAGGTGTCTCGATTTCAAGAAAGTTTTTTTCGTCGAGGAAATTTCTGATCTCTCTTACCATGATCGCTCGTTTTTGGAGATTTTCTCTAGACTTGGGGTTTACGATGAGATCCAGGTAACGCTGTCTATAACGGGTTTCCACGTCAGCGATCCCAAGTCGTCTTTGTTTGCCTTCGATAATCTCAGGTAAGGGTAATAAAGTCTTGGACAAAACTGTAACTTCGATAATATCTACAGTCAGCTCACCGCGCGGGGTTCGGCGGACAGTACCGCGAACGCCGATGTGATCACCCTTATCAAGCAAGGGCAATAAAGTTTGGAGATGATCAGAGCGAGTCTTAGCATCCGAAAAAACTTGAATGCGACCAGAAATATCATGCAAATCCACAAACATCCAATCATTGCGCTGGTTGTGCACGCGACCAGCAATGACAACTTCATCAGTGGTTCTCGTGTCGCTTGCTAGATCTTTATATTTTTCTTGAAGATCCCCGCAAAGATGAGTGCGCTTAAATGAGTACGGGTAAGGATCTATGTTTAGCGCTTTAAGAGCCTCAAGCTTCCTTCTGCGCTCTGCTTCTAGGTTTGTAAGGTCTTCCTGGTCTGATATTATATTAGCCACAAAGACATTTTAACACAAGAACAGTTCTAGTTAGCCGTTGTCTAAGGCGACAACTATCGCTGGCTCGCCTTTTACAATACCGACACCGGTCACCACAAATCCACCGATCATCGGCTCTAATTCAGGCTCAGTATCTATTCCCGCTCTAAACGGCTTTGCAAGAGTTACATTAGGCTCATAACCAAGTGTGCCTGGCGCATCTTGATCTGGATCCACAACGCCCTCAATGAGCTCAACTGGCTGTTTTGTAAAAGGGTTCATAAGTTTTTTAACCGCGCCTAATTCCTCTACTTCATAGACAGATTCCGGAATAATTCCGCCAGTGTCAACAGCAGCGATCTGCACGTTAGAAGCTAGTGCCTGAGCGGCTGCGATAACATTAGCGTTTTTTGCTTTGTCTTGGGCTTCCATTAAATTAGGAATTGCTATAGTCGCCAAAATACCGATAATAATAACTACAACCATTAATTCAACAAGTGTCAAACCTGATTGTGATCTTAAAAATCTGGGTCTTAATAATCTTGATAATCTTAATAAATTTTCTTTTTTCATATTTTAATCCTGTAAAACTCGTAGAAAATGGCGCCTAAAAAAACACAGCGATAAACGCTAAGCCAAAAAAGGCAATTTCGCCTACGAAATTAACCTACCAGTATTTAATGACTGGCTTAGAATTTTTTTGTTCCCAAAATTAAAATTTGCCTTAAAGCAAGTGCTCACCAGCTTTTTGAGGGCTCAAATAATCTCTTAGTCTATCGCCTAAATTATTAAAACAATAAACCGTCAAAAAAATCATTAGCGCAGGAAAGAAAATCAAATGGGGATCACTTCGTAAAAACTGCCAAGCATCGCCAGCAAGAGTGCCCCAGCTGGTATTAGGCGGAGAAATACCAAGCCCAATAAAACTCAATGTGCTCTCTGCAATAATTGATCGCGGGACCGTAAAGCTTAAAGCCACTATTATAGATGAGCTTATATTTGGCAAGATATGTTTGAGGACTATTTGCAAATCACTCAAACCCATTACCTGAGCGGCTTCCACGAAATCTTCGTGCTTATACTTTTTGGTTTCGGCGCGCACTATTCTAGCTAAATCCATCCAATTAATAAAAGCTAGTCCTAGCACAATCCCAGTCGTGGAGCGGGATACAAACAAAGCAACAAGGCTCAACACCAATAAATCTGGCAAAGAATACAAAAAATCAATAAACTTGATAATTATTTCATCGAGCCAAGAGCCCTTAAATCCAGCCAATAAGCCTAAAGCTGTGCCAATAAAAAAAGTAATTAGCGCAGTCAAAAAAGCAATCGCCAAGCTCATTTTAGCCCCATGAACAATTCGAATAAATAAATCTCTGCCAAGAGCATCAGTACCCATCCAATGAGCCCAGCACGGTGCTTGTAAAATATTATTAGTATTTATAGTGTCGTAATCATAGACACTCAAATCCAGTCCAAAAGCGTAAAGAGCAGTAAGAACGAATATTGTGATTATAAATATTAGAGGCAATATAACCATTTTACTATAGACTTGTCATTAACAAAAAATATCAAAATCTAATATAATAAAAAATATGGAAAAAGAAAAAATAGCTCCTATTCTCGGAAAATTAGTTTCTGGGCTTTATATTATTAGCCTAAAAAATGGGGTTGCCGAGGCTGGCTTTTTGGCGAGTTGGGTTCAGCAAGCGGGTTTTGAGCCACCTTGCGTGAGTATCGCCTTTAATAAATCCAGAAAAAATCTTTTTGATATGCTCACCGGCAGCGGCAAGCTTGTGGTGAATTTTATGGCCAAAGAAAACGGCAAAACTATGTCTAGATTTTTTAAGCCTGCACCGGAAACCGGAAGTATTTTTGATGAACTTGATACTTTTAAGGGAGTTACTGGGGTTCCAATACTAAAAGATTCTTTAGGGTATCTTGAGTGTGAGTACCTGACTGAGGTTTCTAGCCCGGATCATATTATTGTTATAGCTAAGGTTATAAGTGGTGAGGTTTTAAATAGTGAGATTCAGCCGAGTGTGCATGTTAGGGCTGATGGTTTTAAATACTAATAACTTAAACTGATCTCCTTGATTTATCATCATGTGCTAAAAATCTATACCAGGCTTTGATAATTAGGTTTTTTTCTGGACTCCCTTGAGGGTGATTTGGATAATAAGCAAAAATCCTTTTGTCTAAATAAGTCTTTTGTTATCCATGATAAATTAAGGAGATCAGTTTAAAGGAGAACCTTTATTTACGTAATAACAAAACCTTTTTCAACATAATCCCCCCTTCAAGCAACTCCAAATAATACAAATATTATCTTCGCTAAATTTGATCTACCACATTCATCAACATATCAAGAGTCTCAATCTGCGCGCGCATAGCTCTTTGATTAGTTTCGTAAGTTCGCATTACTTGAATCATCTCGGCAGAGCTCTTAACTGAACTTACATTAGAAGCCTCCAGAAAACCCTGCTGGATAGTCGCATCTTGAGAGGGCAATATAGTAACATCATCGCTTGAAGCAACATATTTAGTTCCGCCCTTAGAAACGATCGCAGCCTCATCCGGAAACACAAAAGGCTTAAGAGTACAATTCAACTGATCATTGACCATAAAATTACCATTTCGCAAGACCTGTACGGTCTGAGCGGCATTCCAGCCCACAAAAATTGGCGAATAGCCAGAATCAAGTAGAAACTCTCCTGCGCTATTAATCACAAAACCATCTTGATTAAGAGTAAAATGTCCATCACGAGTATAAGAAATTTTACCCTGCTGATCTTGAACCGCAAAAAAACCTTCCCCGCTAATAGCCAAGTCAAGTGGGTTACCTGTGGGTCTCATTGCCCCTTGAGAAAAATCAAAAGAAGTACTGGTGGGCTCAGAACCCATAGAAACCTCTCCCAGAGGCTTGCCTGTCAAAGGATCCACAACGCCTTGATTTGCAAAATTTTTGTGGACATGAGCGTATGCCTTATAACCAGTGGTGCTGGCGTTAGCTAAGTTATCAGCGATAGCCTGATGCTCAAGTCTCTGACTTTCCATCCCAGTCGCTGAGGTGTAGATACCTCGTAACATATATATATTATTGGCTCGCCAAGCTCAATAGAGCTAGACCAAAAAATCTATTTTACAAGTTCTAAATAGGCTAATCTATCTAGATAGAAGCTACTAGCTCTTCCCTAGCCAGGTCAGTAGAACGCAGAGCAGAGTCTCCATCTACTTCCTCATCAAAACCAGTACCAGACGGGATTAAACGCCCGATAATAATGTTTTCTTTTAGACCATGTAACCAATCAACCTTACCTTTGATTGCCGCTTCAGCCAAGATTCTAGTGGTTTCTTGGAACGAAGCCGCTGAAATAAAGCTTTCGGTATTCAAACTGGCTTTTGTTAGACCAAGAAGAACTGTTTGATACTGAACTTTAAGTTTTGAATTTTGCTCAAGACCTAAATTGATTTGATCGACAAAATATCTTTCGTGCATTTCGCCTTGAAGAAGCTCAGAATCACCCGGATCTTCGATTTTAACTTTTCTAGTCATCTGTCTGACAATAACTTCAATGTGCTTGTTGGCAATTTCAACACCCTGAGAAATGTACACAGACTGAACTTCATCGACTAAGAATTGTTGTAACTGATCCAAGCTCTTATACTCAAGAAGTTCATGAGGATTAGGTTGACCGTCAGTAAGCGCATCACCAGGCTCTACTTCATCACCAGTGTTAACGATAATGTTTTGACCTGGAGGCAAAATACATTCTTTACGCTCATTTTTACCGACTATGTAAAGAGTATCAACTCCATCTTCACTGATAATCTCGACTTTACCTTTAGCATCAGACAAAACTGCTGGATCACGAGGCTTACGGCCTTCAAGAAGCTCTTCAACTTTTGGAAGACCTTGGACAATATCCCCAGTCTTAATTCTTTCGTAAACGATAGTCGCTAATTGATCACCTTGCTGAACAAGAGATTGATTATCCACATGTAATCTAGTACCCATACTAACAAGGAATGGTTGTGCTTTACGAACAGTAATCTTATTACCGTCAACAGCAGTCACCTGACCAGATTCAGGGATAGTCGTATTCTTATCAAGCTGATCACCAGCTAGAACATAATCACCTTCTTTAAGCTTAGTCTTAGTACTAGTTTCAAGCGTAAAGGTGTTAGCATCTGTTTGAACCAGAATTCTAAACTTATCAGTTTCGCTGTAGAAAACCTTACCAGATTCACTAGCAATGGTCTGCACGCGAGCTACAGCAGACCCCGCTGAAACGAAGTCACCAGGCTCAACTAAGACTTCAGTCAATGAGCTTGCGCTTCTATCACTTCTAAGAATAATATTTTCTTGGAAAATAATATTTAAGTCAGTTTCAGTAAGCTCTACTAAACCTTTTGAGTCTCTGTATTTTTCTTTACAATAAAGAATCAAACTGGTTTTAGTCAAAGGACCACCATTAATATTTCTGACTCTGTCTCCGTCTTTGAAGTTCATTTGAGTAACAGGCACGATATTAATATCCGCATCAGTAGTTTCTGCTTCAAAATTCACTCTGCGAGGACCAATCTCGAACAATTGAACTTCTCTGAGTAATAACTGAGTCTCACCGGTATCCTCATTAACAAACAAGGTAATCATACTTGGTTTTTTGGTTTTGACACCTTTAACCACTTCGACTCCTTCTTTAACGATGTCGCCATCTTCAAACTTAAGATCTTCGATATCATCAATATCAAAAAGCTCTCCTGGAGTGATTGTAACTTCATGAACGATATTATTTTCGATAGTAACGCGCACTATACCATTAATAGTCGCAAATACATCCTTAACAATTTCAGTACCAGCTTCTACATAGTCGCCAGTTTTTTTGTTTACCAAACTAGCATCTTTAGAAAGTACATGGATTTCT
>JBILGG010000003.1:0-18791 GCA_044351165.1 Candidatus Caenarcanales bacterium
CCAAGCGTTTCAAAAACAAAACTATTTTCTGGTCCGGTATATTCTAATGGCTGGTGTGCCAGTGAATTGTTCGGCATTAACAATGGTCTTGGTGATTTCAATTTTTATCCCGTCCACTAATTTAAATTTTTCAAAAATATTTTGGCAGATTTCGTGTGCGAGGTTTTCTAAAAGCAAAAACTCTCTGCTCTGCGCTAGCGTCCTGATCATAATTGAGACATCTACGTAATTAACACTATCAGTAACATCATTACTCAAAGCCGCCTTAGAAAGATCTATTTCCATTTCAAGATCTATATTAATGCACTGCCCGAGTACTCTTTCGATATCATAAGAACCCAGTCTGCAAAAGGCTTGTAGGTTTTTGATTAAAATAGCGTCTTTCACTAGTGGCTGCTCACTATTTCTGATTTTAGTCTTTTGATTCTAGAAGATAGTTCGACAGCTAGTTTTTGGCTTTCTTGAAGATCTTCTTGGCTGATTTGATATTTTTTGACTAGATCTTGGTTATTATCCTCAAGAATCTTGATGCGTGATTTTAATTCTTCTTCAGCTTTTGAATCTGTAACTATTTTGGTTGGCTGTTTTTCAGCTGGGTTGTTTTCTCTAAGTTTTTCTTCTTTTAGTTTTTGGAATTCTGCTTCAAAAAATTTGATTTTGTCTTTTAGGCTACTTGTCTCTACTTGAGATTTATTAAAATCTTCTTCCAGTTTTTTTAGAGAAGAGTTTTTTTCGTTCAAGTGGTTTTGGAGCTTAATGACCATAGAGGCTTCATCTTTTACGAAGTTTTTCATCTGGTTAATAGCTTTGCTGATCGAGGATTGAGCTTGTTTGAGCGAGCCGATATCTTCTTTTGAAAAAATTCTGCTTAGCCAATTTTTTTTGTTGTTTATTTCTTTTAGAACTTCTTTTTGAGCGGTTTCTAGAAGGTCTTTAGTTTCTTGGATAAGGCTTTCTTGATTATTAGACATGTTCTAGCTCCTTTGCTGATTTAGATTCTGATTCTTGAGCAGCTTGGTTAGCTGTTAGCTTAATGCCCATGCGCTTTTTAGGAACATCTATATTAACTATCTCAAACAAATACTCCTCGCCGATTTCTGGATTTGTATCATCAGCGAAGTTGGATTTGTGGAATAGAGCCTCGACTCCAGGTAGAACTTCTGCAAAAACTCCAAACTCAGCCTTGGTAATGACCTTAGCTTTTAGTTGGTGACCGGGTTTGAACTCTTGCGGCAAAGTAGTCCACGGATCTGAGTTAGCTTGCTTGATACTCATAGCTACTCGTTTTTGCTCTGGTTCGATTTTGAAAATTTTGGCTTTTACTTTTTGACCGACTTGAATAATATCAGATGGTTTTTTGAAGCGTTTGTATGATAGCTCCGAAGATGGAATCAGCGCATCAATGCCACCAATATCCACAAACACCCCAAAATCAGTAGTGCGCACAACTTCGCCTTCGATCTCTTGACCGATACTAATCATACTCATGAGTTCAAGCGCTTTTGCTTGTTTTTGTTCATCACAGATAACTTTATTATTTAAAATGATTTTGTTTTTGCTCTGGTCAAGTTCGTGCAAGCGGCCTGGAATATGCACGCCGATCCACTCTTCTCGTTTGAGATCTTTTATAGCGTTTTGCTTGCTATCCAAGTACCCAAAAGGGATAAAGCCCACTTGCTTAGTGGCTTGGATAATGACCTCGATCCCACTTTTTAGAACTTTATGTATAGTTAAATCAAGATTAGAATCTTTTAGTTTTTCAAGATCTCCCCACTTGTGGTTATCTTCGATTTGTTTAATAGAAGCTCGGTAAACTCCATCGGTATTTTTATCTTCACTAAGAACGGTAAATTCTATAAATTCACCAATTTGAAAACTATCCAGGGTTTTACTGCCGAGATCTTTTGAGCTGATAAATCCCTCAAAAGTTTTATTTATATCGATATATAATCCGCTTGAATTTTTTGCGATAATCTGCCCTTTGCAAATTGAATTGGCTTGGGGGCGGTTTTCTTTGCGTTCAAGTAGTATTTCAGCACTAAGGTCTTTGTAGTTTTTTGGTGACATCGTTTCTCCGTGGTAGCGTGTTTACAGTTTTAGTAAGGTAAATAAATTTCCTAATGTAAATGCAGTTATGATTCTAACTTATTTTTACAGGTAAATGTAAAATTTTAAGCTTCGCATTTTTTTAGCGCCTGAAAATAAAAGAACGAAGCCCCAAATATGCCCATACCTATCCCAAGATAAATAAAACCAAAAATATTATATGGATCGGCTCCCAAATTTTCTCTGGCGTAGCGCAAGCCCAAGCCCAGCAAAATCATCAAGCTTATAAGTATAGAGCCCTTTTTGCCGAATAAAATTAGCCAACCTATAATATAGTGGGCAATTTTTTTGTCGTCGATTTTATCTAAATTCCCGGTATTACGTATGACGGCTTTTCTCAAAACGGTCAGCGCTTTAGCCAGGCCGATAAGTACAGATAGGGCAAGTAAGCCCAGGTGCCAATCAGGTTCTTGGAAATATGGCTCTAGCCAAGCTAAGCCTCGCGAGCCGATTCTAAGTCCGACCAGAATCCAGATTAAACCTGCTAAAAAAAGTGAAAATTTGCGTGCGCCCATGTGAAAAGTATAACAGGTATACTTTTTTTGACGAGATTTAAAAATTGCAAAAATTTTGCAATTTTAGGGTATAATCAAAATATGCAAATTGAACGAGCTATTCTACCTCAATTAATAGATGAGCTTGAGAATCAAAAAGTTTTAATTCTTTTAGGGGCCCGCCAAGTTGGCAAAACAAGCTTGATGAATGAGCTAAAAGAAATTCTGATTAGCAGAGATAAACGTATAAAATTTTTTGATTTGGAACAGCCCAAGGATAGCCTTTTTTTTTCGCAGGATTTAATTGATTTATACGATTCAATAATCGAAGATGTTGATTATATATTTATTGATGAGTTTCACTATATTGAAAATGCCACAAAACTTTTTAAGGCGATAGTGGATAACAAAAAGAAAAAAATCAAAATCATCGCCTCTGGCTCCTCGGCGCTGGAAATGCATAAGCACCTTAAAGAAAGTTTAGCCGGGCGCAAAAATGAATACATCATTCATCCTTTAAGCTTTTTGGAATATGCGCAGAGCAAAAGAAAACTAAACCATTATTTAATCTATGGCGGTAACCCTGAATTGGTGCATATCAAAAAGGAATTTGATCAAATAAAATTTTTAAAAGGTATTCTCTCCACCTATATTCTCAAGGATATAAAAGCACTAATAAAAGAAGAAAATATTACCGCTTTTAATTCAATGCTCTACCATCTTGCACAAAACCAAGGTCAGATCATATCGATTCAATCGCTCGCTCGCGACATTAAATCTAGTTATCATCTAACTGAAAAATACATAGATATTCTCTCTCAGACTTATATACTATATAAAATTCCTAGTTACTCAAAAAATCTAAGTAACGAGCTGAAGAAATCTTTTAAATACTATTTTTATGACACAGGAATTCGAAACTCGATACTGGCTGATTTTAGTGCGATAGATGAAAGGTGCGATAAAGGTAGCATTCACGAACAATATTTTTGTAATTTTGCGATGGCTAATCTTCCTGCTAACGCGGAGTTGCGCTTTTGGAGAACGCGCAACGGCGATGAGATAGATTTTATAGTGCTCAAAAACAGAGATCCTTATTTGTTTGAAATCAAATCCAAGCTAAAAACCAAATCAGTGCCAGAGTCCGTAAAAACTTTTATTCGAAACTACCGCAATGTAAAAGAAGCTTTTATTATTAATGAAGATTTGGATTTTGAGACGAGCTACGATGATGTCCCTGTTTATTTTTTAAAAATTGCAGATTTAGAAGAAAATTTATTGATAAAGAAAATCTTGAGCTAGCTGGCGCTTAGATTGAAAAAAACCCATTTTTAGGCTAAAATATAAAAATTATGACAAAAAGACTTGGAATTTTGACTGGTGGAGGGGATTGTCCCGGACTAAACGCTGTTATTAGAGGCGTTTTGTATAAAGCAACTAAACAATACGGCTGGGAAGTCGTAGGTATAAAATACGGCTGGAAGGGCATGGTAAAAAACATCACCCTTGATATTAATCTTGAAAACACCGAAGATATAGTTCGCGAAGGCGGCACTATTTTAAAATCTTCGCGCACTAACCCATACAAAATCGAGGGCGGCGTGGATGCTGTGGTCAAGACCATGCAAGATCTTAAGCTAGATGCTCTTGTTGCTATCGGCGGCGAGGATACTTGCGGAGTGGCTTCTAAGCTTTTTAGAGATAGAGGAATTAATGTTATTGGCGTACCGAAGACTATTGATAACGATTTGAGCGGTACGGATGTAACTTTTGGATTTGATACTTGCATTAATATCGCAACAGATATGATCGATAACCTTCACACTACAGCTAAGTCGCACGAAAGAGTCTTGGTCTGCGAAGTGATGGGACGTCACGCTGGCTGGATAGCTAGCTACGCTGGTATCGCTGGAAACGCTGATTACATCTTGGTTCCAGAAGAAGAAGTTAATATCGACGAGCTCTGCGCGACAGTAAAAGAAGCTTACAAATGTCAAGATTACGCTATTGTCGTTACCGCTGAGGGCGCACGCTTAGGCGGCGAAGATGTCACCAAAGACACTGAATTAGATGCTTTTGGGCATGTGAAGCTTGGTGGTATTGGTGAGCGTCTCGCTAAAATTATCGAAGAAAAAACAGGCTGTGAAACCCGCTCGACTGTGCTTGGTCATATCCAAAGAGGCGGCAGACCGTCTGCTTATGATAGAGTGCTGGGTACGCGCTTAGGCTGTAAAGCGGCTGATATGGTCGCTAGCGGCGATTGGGGCAAGATGGCCGCGATTATTGGTAACACCACTCAAGCAGTTCCGCTTGAAGTAGCGGTCGGCACACTAAAAACCCTAGACATGAGTATTCATGAGGATTCTAAGATATTTTTTGGTGCTAATAAGCTTAAGTCTAAGGTTTAAGAATTCTAAATGATCACTTTAGAATTCTAAGTTTTTTAGGATTCTAAAGCATAAGTTAGGAATTCTAAATATTGTGGTAAAATATCTTTGTTATGGTATTTCGCCGTGCTATCTATGCTGAATTGCTTAAAGATGCTAATGATTCTAGAGTCAGTATTCTTGTAGGAGCCAGGCAGGTCGGCAAGACCTATCTTATGAAAAAGCTTTCATCGGATTTAAAAGATGATCGTTATTTTAATCTTGAATTTTCTGATGAGCTTAGATTGTTTAATGCCGATGAAGCAAGCATAATTAGCTTATTAAAAAAATCTGGCTCTAATATTTTTATTGATGAATTTCATTATGTAGAAAATATTTCCAAGATCCTTAAGGCTATTTATGATCATTGTAATTGGCACAAAAAAAATTCTATAAAAATATATGCTTCAGGCTCTTCCGCCTTAGCAATGCACAAGCACCTAAAAGAAAGCCTTGCTGGCAGGTTTAAGAAGTATTGGATTAGACCTTTGAGTTATCGAGAGTTTTGTAGTAATTCTGAAATTGATACTGGCTTGGATGAGTTCTTGTGTTATGGGGCCTTGCCCGGCACTTATGATCTCAAGAGCAATCCTAGTCGCAAGGACAAGCAACACTATTTGCGAGAAATTCTAAATTCCTATATTCAAAAAGATGTAAAAGCTTTAGTCGCTGAAGAAAATATTTCTGCGTTTAATAATTTGCTTTATATACTTGCTGATAAACAAGGTCAAATAGTCTCAACAGCTGGCTTGGCAAGCGAAATAAGAGTCTCTGCTCCCACGGTTGAAAAATATATTTCTATACTAGAGCAAACTTTTGTATTGTATGTCTTGAAGTCGTTTTCTGGAAATCTAAGCAATGAACTAAAAAAATCAAAAAAATATTATTTGTATGATTTGGGGATTCGCAATAGTTTACTAAAAGATTTTAGTGCCCTAAAAAATAGGGCTGATAAGGGGTTTATTATGGAAACCTTTGTTTATCACTATTTGCTTAGCATAGCTGATACTAGCGATACCGAGATTTGCTTCTGGAGAACTTCTGATGATATGGAGATAGATTTTATTTGGACCCATAATCGTATTCCCTATCCTATAGAAGTTAAGTCATCAATCCGTAAGCCAGAAGTTTTTCCTGCCTTGATTAAGTTTCTAAAAGCCTATCCCAGAGCTCCTTTTGCAGTGGTTATCAATGAGAAGATAGATGAAGAAATTTGGCACAAAGATAAAAAGATTTATTTTATTAGCTATAAAAATATCGAGCAATTAGAAGAAATTTTGAAATCTTAATGACTCATTTAGAATTCTAAAAAATATTAATTAGCCATTTTACCGATCTCATCCCATTCTTGCTTGGTAACAGGTTGTACAGAAAGCCTTGAGCCTTTTTGGCAGAGTGCCATGTTTTTGAGCTTGGGGTTGTTTTTGATCTGTTCAAGGTAGATTGGCTCTGGGAATTTTTCTACAAGCTTGACTTTTACTGTCATCCAGCGCGGGTTTTGAGGGCTGGATTTTTGGTCGAAGTATTCAGACTTAGAATCAAACTGAGTCGGGTCTGGGACTGGTTGCGGGGAGACTATCATGGCGATACCGGCGATATGCGGAGCGGGCTTAGCGTTACTGTGATAAAAAAACACTAAGTCCCCTTTTTGCATCTGATCCTTCATTAGATTGCGCGCTTGATAGTTTCTCACTCCGTCCCAGATCGTGGTTTTTTCAGGCATGCGCCCGAGATCATCTATCGAAAAACAATCGGGCTCGGATTTCATTAACCAGTAATTTTGGGGCATAATATTAGGATACCTGATTTAGTGCGCTTGGTATAATTGTGGTAAAAAATGAATTTACATTTATGACCCAAGCAAAAGATAAATTTTCAGAGGCACTTTTCTGGGATTGCCACCTGGAACCTGCGGATTATAGTAAATATCCTCGCTTAATTGTTGACAGGGTGGTTCATCGTGGCAATTTAGATGATTGGCGTTTGATGAAGTCTTTGTTTGGTTTAGAAAAAATAAAAGAAGAGCTTTTAAGGATTTCGCCGAAAAACGAAGTTTTGTACTATGTATTTTATTAAAAAGCTATCTCTTGAATCTATGCAGATCTATGACTGTGAGACAATATTTTAGATGGATCTGGCAAAAATCTTTTCTCATAGACACTATGATCCACAGGGCAAAAGCCCAAGTTCTAATTTATCTTACGCTGATGCAATAAATAAAGCTAGCCAGGATGATAATTATGAGATTAATTCTAAACTTTTCGATTTAAATGACAACCTTATTGTTTGTTTGAAAATTTCTAATGAGAAGGGGACTGAGAATTTTCAATGTAAATTTTTATGCGATAAATCTTCTTTCCATGATTATTCTACTTGTGAAATAATTCCCTTAAGCGTTAAGGGTGAGCAAAATGGACCAGAACAAACTGTGAGCCTGGAAAAATACCCAAGGCTTAGAGAAATAATGAATATTGATGATGATGATGGCGGCTCATGTGTTAAGTTACCTAATTCTTATGATGATCCAACAATTTCGCCAAAAACTTTATTACATTTACCAGCATAGTTCTATAAGCTCTTAGCTAAGGCATCTTGCTTATGACTCTCTAAGACCTTTTGCTGAGCGGGACTGACTAAAACTTGCCAAGGATATTTAGCATCAGCGCCCCAGTTCTCAAAAACAAAATATTTATAGTCTTCAGGTTGCATGAGCTTGCGGTAGATATTAGCGCCGGTGTTTTTCATCTGGTAGGCTTTGAGCATAATATCGCCGACGCTTTGATCGCCCCTGCTGATCAGCGCCTGCACTTCAGCCCAGTTATAGCTCTCGTCGCGCACTTCGATCCCATCTGGCTTTAGAGCCTTGATCAGTTCTTTTATTTTACTCGAGGCTTTTGGGTCTACACCGTAGTCCTGAAAAGGCGTCTGGGCTTTTGGAGTAAACACACTACAGCCCCAAATTATTTTTAGACCTTTGTTTTCGCTTTTGAGTTTTTTGAGTAGATCTTTTGTGGCTTGAATATCTTCGTCTTGCTCGTGGGGCAAGCCTACCATGCCATAAAGTTTTATCTGCTTCATTCCCGCTTGGTAAGCTGATTTGGCCGCTCCAAAAATAAATTCTTCAGGCAGTTTTTTATTTATTATATCCCTCAAGCGACTAGAGCCTGACTCAATAGCGATAGTAAGATTTTTTACACCCAGCTCAACTAGGCTCTGGCACATGGTTTTATCGACAGTCGAAGCTCTAACTGAGGCTACTTGTACTTTTGGTTTTGGGTTTTGCTGAGCTAGAAACCCCAGCAATTCCATAAACTGCGGATGTTGCGTCACGCTTGCTCCCAGCAAACCTAGATTTTGAGTGTGTTTGAGCAGGTGCTGAGTTTTGGGGATGAGATCTGTTTCTAGATCTGGCGTCCTGAACGGAAGCGCGAGATAGCTTGCCAGGCAAAATCTGCACATCTCGGGACAGCTTCTAACCACTTCTATCAGTCCAGTATCCTTCCAAACGCTTTCAGGGGCGATGATAGAGGAGCTTTGGAGTTGTTTATTAGAGCTTTTGGCGCGCTCTACAAATTTTTGATCACCGCTCGGCACATAAATCCCAGGTATCTCGCTGTAAGCGTTGAGATCAGATCTGCGGTACTGCAGGCAGGTGTCGATGATCTCATCGGTATTAGATTCACAGTCTCCTATTGCAAATAGATCAAAATATTTTGCCCACGGTGCTGGATTAGCGGTCACCACCGGTCCGCCTGCTAAGATCACCGGGTGGCTTTCGTCGCGCTCGCTAGCTAAAATCGGGATTTGGAGCTTTTGCAAGATATCAAATATATTAAAAAAATCCAGTTCCCAAGATATAGAAAAAGTCAGCAGATCTAGATCCTTTGGGTAGTGCTCTTGGATATCGGTAAAATATCTAAAAGTGTGAGTTTTGGGGTTGGTGGAATAAAGCTTAAAAACCGTTTGGTAAGCAAGGCTAGCCATCCCCACTTCATAAGTATTTGGGAAGCAATTAAGCACGTGCAAAGCTCCGCCGTAACTGCGATCAAATAAAAAAGTTTCGCTTTTGAATTTATTACTCATCCAAAAAAGCTTGCAGAGCGAGTTTGTAGCTTTGCGCCCCGAAGCCGCAGATTTGTCCTTTACAAACGCTCACGGTTAGTGACTTGTGTCTAAAATCTTCTCGCTTATAAACATTAGAAATATGCACTTCAATTACAGGAGTTTTTATCGCGGAGATAGCATCGCGGATCGCAACGCTGGTATGCGTGTAGCCAGCAGGATTTATTATCACCCCAGAAAAATTGTTTAGACCAGCTGATTGGATTTTTGTTACTAACTCACCTTCGATATTAGATTGAAAAAACTCAATTTCGATATTATTTTTTTGGGCTAGCTCACTAAGTTCATTATTAATCTGTTCAAGAGTGATAACGCCGTAAGTCTCTGGCTCGCGCTGGCCAAGCAGGTTTAGATTGGGTCCATGTATGACTAGAATTTTCACGTTAGTCTCAAATATACTCCGTATTAATATTAGCTTATCTGGCAGTTTTGTTAGTCAAGAGATTTTCTATCAGATTAATTAATTCAAGTGGACTAAAAGGCTTGCTCAAAAAACAATCAGCGCCTACCGAGCCTGCCCACTCTTGATCAGTTTTTTGACCTTTAGCTGTTAGTATCAAAACTATAATATCTTTTAGTTGGGGACTACGTTTGATTTTTTCGCAGACCTCAAAACCCGACTGCCCCGGCATCATCACATCCAAAATTACTAAATCCGGTTTTTCTTGCTTGATCATATCTAAGGCTTCATCACCGTTACAAGCTTCTTGTAATTCATAACCAGGCTCAGATCCAAGCACGGCTCTTAAAAGAGTTCTAAGTGAACTTTCGTCATCTACTATTAAAATTTTTTTGCTCGGGTTTTCTGGCATCTTATAATCCCATTATTCCCAGATTAAATAGTAATACACACACTTATAAGTAAAATTTTGTTTTTTCTCAAAAATCCCTGGATTTATCTTACTGCCTGGGTTTGGTAAGATTAGCCTATTCTCGGTTTTGCCGGGCAATTAATAAAAATATGGTTTTAAGAATAGCGACAGGAAAATTTAAAGGGGCAGTTTTGGTATCCTCTGATACCGCCAAAGAGCTCCGGCCGACTCAAGCCCTGGTGCGCGAAGCTATTATAAATAGTTTGCGTTCATTATTTCAGGCTAATGATCTGGATTTTAGTGAGCTGAATGTTTTGGATTTGTATTCAGGGACGGGGAGTATGGGCTTTGAGTTTTTGAGTAATGGAGTCCAGTCCCTGACTTTCGTTGAGCGGGATCCCAAGTGCCTAAAATTACTAAATCTAAACACTAAAAAACTCGGACTCAATGACCAAGTCTCTATCCAAACCGGTCAGCTACCCAATATTCTGAGGGTTTTAGCTAAAAAATCCAAAACTTACGATTTGGTGTTTTTTGATCCGCCTTTTAAGTTTAGTGTCAAGGAGTTCATGGCTGTCGCCAAGGCAGTTTTAGAGAATAAACTGGTAAAACCAGGTGGTTTAATGGTTTTGGAGTATAAAAACCAAGAACTGGCAAATGCACTGGCTGACGAGCTTAGCTCAGAATTAGAGATTATTAATTTTAAAAAATATGGGGGCTGTGTAGTTGTGTTTGCCAAAATATTTTTAAAAAAATCTCAAAAAATTAGTCTATAAGTGCTTTACAGCCTATAAAGAAAGTTGTAAACTTTTAACTGCTGATGAATTCATCTCAGCAAGTGCTTTTCATCGTGGGATAAAAGCATGACTCGCAAGAGTAAGCTTGAGATGAGTTATAAGGTTCAAACTTCTAAAACCTGCTTGTTGAGGGAGTTTGATTAGAGGTAAACGTTTACCAAAAAAGGAGAAATCGTAAATGAATAAAGCAGAATTAATTGATTCAGTTGCAGAGCAAACTGGTCTATCAAAATCTCAAGCAGATGATGCGCTAAAAGCAATTTTGGCTACTATCACAGCTGAGCTTTCAAAAGGTAACAAAATCACTTTAGTTGGTTTTGGTACATTTGAAAGACGCAAGAGAAAAGCTCGCGTTGGTGTAAACCCACAAAACCCATCACAAAAGATCAAAATCCCTGCAAAAAATGCACCTGCATTTTCACCGGGATCTGAACTTAAGTCAGCAGTTCAAACTGGCAAAGCGCCTATTCTTGCAAAAAAGAAAATCGAAGCTAAGAAGCAAGCTGTAAAGCAAAAAGCAGCTTCTAAAGCTGGTGCTTCTAAGAAAAAAGCAGCTAAAAAATAGTTTTTAGCTCTAGCTATTCTTTTAAAAAGCCTCCTTATACCAAGGGGGCTTTTTTTATGGGGCGTTTCATAAGATTTAAAACTGCATCGATAGCTGTGATATCTCCGTCTAAAAGTTTTTTGATTTCTTCGGCGATAGGCATTTCGATTTTGTTTTCTTGGGCTATTTTATAAACTGCTTGAGCGGTATTCACGCCTTCAGCTACTTCACCGAGCTTATCGATAATCCAATCTAATCTTTTGCCTTCAGTCAGCATGAAACCCACACGGTAATTACGGCTTAGATTAGATGAGCAAGTCGCCACCAGATCTCCAATTCCAGCTGGACCAAGTAAAGTCTCAGCCTGACAGCCATAAAGCTTGAGAAAATTTCCCATCTCTTTTAGACCTCTGGTAATTAAACTAGCTTTAGCGCTTTCGCCGAGCTTAAGCCCGTCACAGCAACCAGCCGCTATTGCAATAACATTTTTGAGTGCGCCGCAAAGCTCGACACCTTTTACATCGGTATTAATATAGACTCTTAAAGTAGGGCTAAGAATTTTTTCTTGCACAAGTTTAGCGATTTCTGGATCTTTTGCAGCTACTTCAGTAACCATCGGCTGACCTTTTATAAGTTCGCGAGCAAGGTTAGGACCAGAAATAACTGCTTTTGGATTTTCCGGACAAAAACTGTCGATAATCTCGGTAGGGGTTTTTAGATTTGTGGAGTCGATACCTTTTGAGGCGCTTACAAGAATATGGTCAGGTCTGAGTCCTATAAGTTTTAGATTCCCAAAAACTTCAGCCATCCCTTTTAGAGAAACAGCACTAATAATGATTCTGCTATCCAAGACATCACCAAGATTACTAGTGATCAAAACATTATCTGGGTATTTGTGCTTAATAGGTTTTTTGAAGCGGCGGGTTTTATTAGTCATTCTGACTCGGCTGGGGTTATGGTCCCATAAAATTACTTTTTGGTGTTGCCCCAATAGAAACGCAAGAGTATTGCCCCAACTACCAGCGCCAATTATAGATATCTGTTCATAACTCTTGTCCATGTATTACTATTATAAGGCTATGAGGCATAGCTTTTTCAACTTATATATAGATGATTTTGATTTAGACCACCTTTCTGAGATTAAACCGGGTTTTCATATCGCCAATTTAAACTTAGATCAAGTAATTTTAGCTCAAAAAGATCCAGAATTCCTAAAAATCATCAATTCAGCTGAGCTAATCATCCCTGATGGGGTGATCATACCACTGAGCTTTAAATTTTTTATGCCTAAATCAGGTCTGAAACCTTCATTGAAAAAATGCGCTGGAATAGATTTAGCTTATGAATTGATACAAAAATCTCAGCGATTAGCACTTATAGGTTCGACTCAAGAGGTCATCGATAAGTTAAAAATCAAATTTTCTAGTAATTTGGTTTTTGCGCAGAATGGATTTTTTCATCTAGACCAAAAAGAGGAGATTTTTAAGGACTTGGTTCTTGCTAAGCCTGATTTATTACTAGTAGCTATGGGCGCGCCACTTCAAGAAAAGCTAATCGCTGAGCTGGTTTCAGAGCTTCCTTCTACTATAAAAATGGGCGTGGGCGGAGCGTTTGATGTTTGGGCTGGCAAGTATCAGCGAGCACCTCGTTGGATGATTTTTTTGGGTTTGGAGTGGTTATTTCGAATAATTCAGGAACCTTCTCGACTAAAAGTATTCTTTTCTAATATGTGTAGTTATGCACTTTTGCTTTTTAGTAGCTATTTTGGTGAATCAAGCAAGCAAAAGTGAGGAATGAAACTATCACACATCAATTTCGGATAACTTTTTGTTATAAATTAGTAAGATGTGGGTAAAATTTCATTAGACACAATTGTCAAAAAAATTTGCGTAAAATCGAATATTCATATATTATTCATTAAGTAACGTAAATTTTAAAAAAAATTTGGAGGAAAATATGGCAACAAAAAAAACAACAGCAAAACCAGCGGCGAAAAAACCTGCAGCAAAAAAACCTGCAGCTAAAAAGCCTGCTGTAAAAAAAGCAGCTCCTAAGAAAGCTGTTAAGAAAGCGGCTCCTAAGAAAGCGGCAGCAAAAAAACCTGCAGCTAAAAAGCCAGCAGCTAAAAAGAAAAAATAGTAACAAACTTTAAAGTTACAAATTTAAAACGGGCCATTTGGCCCGTTTTTTTTATCACCAGATATAATAAAAGTATGAAAGTTCAATTTGAAAAATTCTCATCAAGCTCAAAATTTATCTTCGATGCTTTAGTAATTTTTGAAAATAAACCTAGCGCAGCTAAAAAATCTTCTAAATCTCAATCAAAATATTCAAATAATTTCCAAAAAATCGATAAAGAGTTCGGTTTTTTACTATCCGAGTCGATTAATCGCGATGGATTTGAGTTCGATTTGGGTGGAATCTCGGTAATTACCCTTAGCTCCCAAAACAAAATTCCTGCTAAATACAAATCTATCAAAAAAATCTTCTTGGTCGGAATGGGGCTTGAGGAAAGCGATTCAAACGATAAAGCCTATAGAAAAGTTTATTCTAGCCTAACTAGAAAAGTAAAATCTGAATCCATAGAGAAGCTGGCTATTTTTGAGCCAGTTAAGCCTGGACTTTTGGTGGAGATAGTCCTTTTGGTGGATTATGAGTTTACTAAGTATAAGTCTCAAGACGAAAAATCTAAATCCAAGAAGAAAAAACTTACAGAAATCAAAATTTTTGCTGATGATTTTAGCGCTCAAGACAAAAAAACCATCAAAAACGCTCTTATTATCGCTGAAGCTACTAATAAAGCGCGGGATTTAGTCTGGGAGCCAGCTTGCGAGGTGACTCCTACTTATTTAGCCGAAACCGCTCTTAAGCTCGATCAAAAAATAGTAAAAGTCAGTGTAAAAGAAGCAAGTGAATGTAAAAAACTTGGCATGGGTGCTTTTTTGGCGGTCGCTCAGGGATCAGATCAGCCACCAAAATTTATAGAGTTTAGTTATAAGCCAAACGGCAAGATCAAAAAACATTTAGCTTTAATTGGTAAAGGCGTTACTTTTGATAGTGGCGGACTTAGCTTAAAGCCCGCAAAATCAATGGAGATGATGAAGGAAGATATGTCCGGCTCTGCGGCGATTATTGGAATTATGCATGCGATTTCTAAGCTTCAACCAGCTGGAGTCCAGATTACAGCTATTATCGCCGCTACCGAAAACATGCCTAATGGCAGAGCTTACCGCCCCGGCGATGTGATTACGGCTATGAACGGTAAGACTATCGAAGTAAATAATACTGATGCTGAAGGCAGATTGACTCTGGCTGATGCTGTTGCCTATGTGTCCACTAAGTCGCCAGATGAAATTATTGATTTTGCGACTTTGACTGGCGCTTGTATGACGGCGCTTGGCAATGTCTGCGCGGGCTTGATGGGTAATGATCAGGATTTGATCGAGCGTATTAAGCAGTCAGCAAGCCGCCAGGGCGAGCTGGTTTGGCAGTTACCGCTTTATGATGAGTATAAAGAAGGGCTAAAATCTACTATTGCTGATTTGATTAACGCTGGCTCTGGTGGTAAGGCAGGCGCGCAGAACGGAGCTTTATTTATAGCTGAGTTTGTTGGCAAGCAAAAAGATAGCGATAAGCATATACCTTGGGCGCATATTGATATTGCTGGTCCTTGTTGGTTTGATCAGGATATGGACTGGTCGCCTAAGGGCGCTTCTGGAATGCCCGTAAGAACGATACTTGATTATATTAATCAAATAGTTTAGTAGGATTTATTCTACCGAAGCTATAATTTTCGAGCGTATCAGTAGCGCTTCTTAAGCGGGTCTTAAGATCTTTTACTCTTAAATCTGTGTTATGAGCCAGTATCAAAGCGCAAACCCCCGAGATATAAGCGGAAGATGCCGAGGTTCCTGATAAATAATAATAATCAAAATTCTCATCTGCGCTCATTTTTGTGCCTGGGTTTTTATTAATGAGTGCTCCTTGCGCCAGCGTAGATAAAATATTTTGCCCGGGAGCCGCTATATCTATGCTAGTTCCGAAGTTAGAAAAAGAGCTTAGCTGATTTTCGTGATCTACGGAGGCTACAGAAATCACTTGCTTGAGATTAGCTGGTGCGTAATTATTTTTTGAGTTGGCGTCATTGCCTCCTGCTGAGACAAATACAACACCTTTTTTACCAGCGTATTGATAAGCTTTGATCAGCATTTTAGGCAAGTTACAATTACAGCCCCAAGAAGAATTTATAATATCTGCTTCTTGGTCACCTGCATAAATAATCGCTTTAGCAATATTACTAAACCTAGCTTTCCCATTGTCGTCAAGAGCTTTTAAGGACATTATTTTAGCTTGCGGCGCGACTCCTAAAACCCCGATCGAATTATCCGCGCTTGCCGCTATCACACCAGCCATGTGGGTTCCGTGCCCATTTTTTTTATCTTGAGGATCTATAGTATTATCGACAAAATTATGCCCGATCAAATTTTTTACAAGCTCACTGGAGTCGATTTTTTTATTAGCGTTTGTATCAATATCATCAAGATCTAGAAATCCATCATTATTAATATCTGATGCTTTTTTAGGATTAACCCAAATATTTTTCCACAAATCAGGATGGTTATAATCGACGCCAGTATCAATAATCGCGACTACAATCCCGCTCCCCATGCTCGTTTGCCAGGTTTCCTCAAGCCCATAATTTTTGAGGGCAAACATTTCATCAAGCGGTTTTAAGCTCCAATAAGTGCCGTTAGTATTATAAAAAAAATCATTTACTGAATTTATTTCTACTTCATAATCAAGGCTCACTTCTCGAATTAATTTATTTTTTTTGAGCTGTTCAAAAACTTTTTTTATGTTCTGACATTCGGTTTTAGCATCACTTGAATCCAAAATACTTAGCTTGTAGATTTTTTTTAAGCCAAGCGATCGACTTAAATCTTCATCCTCAGAATTATCTAATAAAGGCTCAAGAGTAAATTCTGTATTAGGGAATTTTTCCAGTAGATAAGATTTTTTGAGCTTTCTAAATAAGAGTTGTTATTTTTGATTTCTAATAATAAAGTAGTACTATCGAAGCTTAGATCGTTTTCCTTACAGCTCAAGCCAAAAGCTGGCGGTGAGATTAATATAATCGCCGCAAAACCTAAAAAACAGATAAAAGACGTCAGAGTTGTTTGGTTATTATTAGGTTTCATATTATTTTTGATGTTATATTCTTATTATGATTATAGCCTTAGTAATTTTTCTGGTTATCGCTTTTATGCTCTTTTTTGGGGCATTTGTAATTGTAAGGCAAGGTCACTGTGCGCTTGTCACCCGCCTTGGAAGCTATCATACCACTTTAAAGCCCGGTCTTAACATCATTATTCCTTTTGTTGATACTGTCGATAGGATTATTGATCTGCGCGAGCAAGTACTGCCGCTTGCGTCTCAATCAGTGATCACCAAGGATAACGTTAATATCCAAGTCGATGCCGTCGTTTATTACCAGATCGTAAATCCTTTTTCGGCTGTTTATGAAATTAATAATTTGATTTTTGCTATCGAGCAGTTGTCGTTGACATCACTGCGAAACATAATCGGGGAGATGGTTCTAGACGATACTCTTACTTCCCGCGATATGATAAATACCAAGCTCCAACAAATCATCGATATCGCCGCGAGCAAGTGGGGTATCAAAACCAATCGTATCGAACTGAAGGATATTAATCCTCCAGCTGATATCCAGCGCGCGATGAATGTGCAGATGGAAGCGGAGCGAAACAAAAGAGCGGCTATCTTAAACGCTGAAGGGGAGCGCGAAGCGGCGATTTTAAGAGCGGACGGCGAGAAGCAAGCGACTATCAAGCACGCCGAAGCTCAAGCCCAAAAACTCAAGCTTGAAGTAGACGCGCAGGCAAGCACCTCAAGAAATCTTATCGAAAATCTAAAAGAAGCCGGCGCGACCAAAGAAGTTTTACAGTTGATTTATATGGAAACCCTCCAAAAATTAGCAGACGGCAAAGCCAACAAAATCTTCATTCCGACCGAGTCTATGACAGCGCTTGGCGGCTTGGCGGCGGCTGGCGAGCTGTTTAATCAGCAAGCTACCCAAGCAAAAAATAATTAGTTTATGGAATCGTATTTAGTTTTTTATATTTTAGCGGGCGTTTTATTAGTAATCGAAGCGTTTACTCCAGGTACTTTTTTATTTATTTGTTTTGCTTTTGGAGTAGTGGTAATGGGGCTTTGTGACCAGTTTACAAAACTTAATTTTACTTATCTGATGGCAATCAATCTAGGAGCGTCTTTAATAGCTTTATTGCTTTTAAGACCTTTTTTAAAACTTATAATCAAGTCACCCGCTCAGCTTGACCCCAAGAACTACGGCTCTTATCCAGAAAAACTTCTTAACCGCGAAGCTATGGTGTTTAAGGCGATTGGCGAGCATGAGATGGGTTTGGTTAGGCTTTATGATTTTGATGAAACCTGGCTGGCGAAATCTGCTAGCGGAACATCGATCGGACAAGGATCGACTGTAGTTATAAAAGGCATGGAGGCAAACCACCTATTAGTGGATTTGGCCGAAGCCCCGAGCTTAAAATAGCCTTAAAAACTGGCTTAAAACCTTCGTATTTTACGCTCGATTCAAAATTAAAAATTTTGGGAATAATATATAATAACAAGAAATATCCAAATGGATTCTTTAATCACCAAAAACAATTTAATAATTTTTACTGGGCCATCTGGTGTAGGTAAAGGTACTATTGTAAAAAAACTTTTTAAGGATTTGTCGAATGTAGAATTTTCTGTTTCGTGTACGACCCGCTCTCAGCGCCCAGGCGAGGTAGAAGGCAAAAATTATTTTTTTAAAACCAAGCAAGAATTTCAGCAGATGATCACTAATGATGAGCTGTTGGAGTGGGCGGAGTTCGTTGGAAATTATTACGGCACCCCGCGCAAATTCGTGGAAGAAAAACTTGCTGAAGGCAAAGATGTCTTTCTTGAAATCGAGGTTCAGGGCGCTTTGCAAGTGATGCAAAAATGTCCTCAAGCGGTGAGTATATTTTTGACTCCGCCGCGATTTAGTGATCTCGAGGAGCGTCTGCGCAAGCGCGGCACAGAGACCGAGGCTGTCATGCATGAACGCCTAAAAAAAGCAAAAGAAGAAATGGGTTTTATGGACCGTTTCACTTATGTGGTTACCAATGATGATATCGACGAAGCGGTAGAAACTATTAGGGCGCTTATTTTGCAAGAGAGATTTAATTTTGAGATAGATTTAGCGCATTTTTCGGAAGGTTCTGCTAAATAAATTAAGCAGCTATTTTTTGATCAGCATCATGGAGTGATTCCACAAACCCAATTGCCAGAGTCGCCGCTAGCGAACCGTCAGAAGCCGCTGTGACAGCTTGTTTGAGCGGGGTGTTGCGGATGTCGCCTGCCGCAAAAACTCCTGGAATATTGCTCTCCATTTTTTCGCTGGTGATAATTTTGCCGGCTCCGTC